>NZ_JBSFOK010000002.1:0-31917 GCF_053587635.1 Streptomyces sp. NPDC003635
AAGCTAAGCCTTACAGCGCCGATGGTACTGCAGGGGGGACCCTGTGGGAGAGTAGGACGCCGCCGAACAAATTTTAGAGAAAACCCCCGTGCCATTCGGCACGGGGGTTTTCTGCGTTTCAGGCCGGCTTCACCAGCTTGGTGTCGTACGCCAGGATCACCGCCTGGATTCTGTCCCTGGAACCCGTCTTCGCCAGGACCCGGCCCACATGGGTTTTCACCGTCGACTCCGCCAGGTGCAGACGATCGGCTATCTCCGTGTTCGTCCAGCCCATTCCGACGACCGTGAGGATCTCGCGTTCCCGTTCCGTGAGGGGAGCGAGTCTGGGGTCCTCCGGCTCTGAGAGGTCGTCGTCGGAGGGTGTGCCCGTCGGCAAGTGGTGGGCGTAGGCGTCGAGGAGCCGTCGGGTGAGGCTGGGGGCCACCACCGCGTCGCCTGTCGCCACCGCTCGGACGCCGACGAGGAGTTCTTCCGGCTGGGCGTCCTTCACGAGGAAGCCGGAAGCGCCGGCGCGCAGGCCCGCGTAGGCGTACTCGTCGAGGTCGAACGTGGTCAGGATCAGCACTCGGGTGCGGTCGCCGGAGGCGATGACGCGGCGGGTGGCCTCGATGCCGTCGAGGCCGGGCATGCGGACGTCCATCAGAACCACATCGGGGTTGTAGCGGGCGGTCAGCCGGACCGCCTCCAGTCCGTTCACCGCCTCTGCCACCACCGTCAGGTCGTCCTGGCTCTCCAGCAGCATCCGGAAGCCGAAGCGCTGCAGTGGCTGGTCGTCGGCGATGAGGACCGTCGTCACGGGGTGGATTCCTCCGGTAGTTCGAGATGGACGCGCCAACCCCCTTGGGGGTCTGGGCCGGCTTCAAGTGTGCCGTCGTACAGGGCCGTTCGCTCGCGCATGCCCGGGAGGCCCCGGCCTTCGGTGCCGTTGAGGGTGGCTCCGCGGCCGGTGTCGGTCACCGTGGCGGAGACGGCGCCGCCTTCGCCGTAGGAGATCTCGATGTGTGAAGTGGCCTGTGGGCCCGCGTGTTTGAGGGTGTTGGTGAGGGCTTCCTGGATTACCCGGTAGATGGTGAGCTGGCGGCCGGGGGTGCTGGTGGGGGTGCCCTTGACGGTGGTGTGGACGGGGAGGCCTGCCTCGCGTACGCCCTCGATCAGTGCGGTCAGGTCGGTGAGCGTCGGCTGGGGGGTGAGGTCTGGTCGGGGCGGCTCGTCGTCGGCCAGTACGTCCAGCAGGCGGCGGAGTTCGGTGAGGGCCTGGCGGCTGGTGGTGGCTATGGCGTTCAGGGCCTGGGAGGCTCGCTCGGGGGACTTCGCCGCCGCGTAGCGGCCGCCGTCCGCCAAGCCCGTGATGACGGAGAGGTTGTGGCCGATGATGTCGTGCATCTCGCGGGCGATACGGGCGCGTTCGGCGGCCGTGGCCAGGCGGGCCTGCTGGTCGCGTTCCACCTCCAGGCGGCGGGCGCGTTCCACCAGGGAGGCCAGGTGGTCCTGGCGGGCGCGGACCACGATGCCGGACATCGCCGCCAGGGCGAGGCTCATGGCCGCCGGAACGAGAGTCTGGTCCCAGCCCTGCTCTGCCGGGTAGCGGGCCGCGGCCACCACAGACGGGGTCAGGAGCAGGCCGTAGAGCCACAGCAGGGTGCCCATGCGGACGCGTAGGGCCGCGTTGAACAGGGCGACGAGGAGCAGGAGCGAGGCCTGGAGCAGGGCGCCCGTGGCCGAGTTGACGAGGGCCACCGGGACCATGGACAGCAGGACCGGCACGGGGTGGGTACGCCGCCACAGGAGGGGGACCGAGAAGCCGAGGGAGAGGCCGAGGATCAGCCAGCCCGGGAGGGTGTCGTTCTCGGCGATGTACGTCCAGCCGCCGCTGGTGTAGTCGACCACCGCGGCGATGACGGCGGCGCCGGTGAGGGGCAGGTCCCACACCCGTGGATGACGTCGGTCGAAGGCGCGAGCCCGGGTGAGGACACGCTGGACGTACTGGGTGAGGGGTTCGGCCCCCACGGGGGCGTCCCGTCGACTCGCTGCGGTCCGCATGCTCCGATCCTCCGGGTGAGCGAGCCCGGGGGCGTCGGGCGGAGGCCGGATATCGGATGAGGGTCGTAGTACCTGGGTATTACGGTGGCGGCCATGAGCGTGAGCAATGGGGAGCGGTACGTCGTCCGGTCCGTGCGGTCCGATGAGTGGCCGGCCGTGCGGGAGCTGCGGCTGGCCGCGCTGCGGGATCCCGCAGCGCCGATCGCCTTTCTGGAGACGTACGAGGACGCGGTGGCCAGGCCGGACTCGTACTGGAAGGAACGGGCGCAGGGAGCCGCCGAGGGCGCTCTCGGGGCTCAGCAGGTGGTCGCCGAGGGGCCGGACGGGAGCTGGGTGGGGACGCTGACGGTGCTCGTGGAGGAGGCGGGCACGACCGACTGGGCCGGGTTTCCGGTCGAGCGGCGGCAGGGGCATGTCGTGGGCGTGTTCATGCGGCCCGAGCATCGCGGGTGCGGGCTGACGGAGCTGATGTTCGACGAGGCGCTTCAGTGGTCCTGGCGGCAGGGGCTCGAGCGGGTGCGGCTCATCGTGCACGAGGACAACGGGCGGGCGCAGGCCTTCTATCGGCGGATGGGCTTCGTGCCGAGCGGGGTGACGGTGCCGCTGGAGAGCCAGCCAGGGTCGCTGGAGCACGAGTACGTCAAGAACAGGGACTCAGACCGGTAGTTCGTCGTGCGGCCAGCGGGACCGGGCCTGTTCCCGGGATCGCAGCAGGGCCAGGGTCGGCAGGCCGCGGTCCGCTCCGCCGGTGAGCAGTTCCGGGAGCTGGGGAAGCGGGGCCACGGCCGCCACGTCGTCCAGGACGAGGGTGAGTGGTGGGTCGAGGCGACCGGAGGATGACCGTTCGGCCATGCGCCGGCCGCGCTCGACCACGCTTGAGGCCAGGGCGGTGAGAAGGGGCATCGCGCCCGGGTTCGTGCGGGGATCCTCGATGGACTCGCCCACCAGATAAAGCGTGCCCCCTTCGTTGACGAAGGAATCCAAGGCGAGCGCATCAGTTCGGTTGGGAGTGCAGGCCTCGCGGATGTTCACCGTGAACAGGGCCGACAGCGCCCGCGTCGTCAACTGCTGCGCCATGTCCCGTCTTTCGGGGTGGGCCGTGAGCGCGGCCTCCAGCTCGCCCGCGGCGCCGGGGGCCGCCTTGGGACTGGTACGGAGGATGCGGACCGCGTCCTGGAGCTGGGTGCCCTGGGACCAGCGGTGGACGTGTCGGATCGTGCGGCCGTCTATCGCGGCGGCGTGCAGGGCGCTGCGCAGGAGCGTTTCGGCTACGTCGGCGACGGCCTGGTCGATCTTCGCGGTGGGGCGGACGGGGGCCAGCAGGGCCGCCGCTCTGGCCGCCGCCGTCTGCCGGTCCTCGCAACCCGTGGTCGGGGACCAGTGGAGGCGGGACGGGGTGTCGCAGCGGTGGGTGGGGTCGTAGAGGTGGACCGGGCCCAGCTTGGCGCGGGCGTCCTTGGTGTCCTGCCAGACGGCCGGGTTGGAGGTGACGACGAGGGCGGGGCCGTCGGCGTCGCGCACGGCCTGGGTCGCGGTGGCGTGCCGGGTGTCCTGGGCGCCGTAGAGCACGGTGGGGCGGGTGGGTTCCCAGGTGGCGAGGGGGTCGGCGGTGGGGACGGGAGTCACCGGGGCATGTACGGGCACCGGTTCCGGGGCCCTGGGTGTCGGCACCTCGTGCGTGACCGGTTCGGGCGCCGCAGCCACGATCGGCTCCGCCGCGGGTACCTCCCGGCGCCGTGCCCGGACCGCCCGCCACCGTGCCAGGGTCCCCATCACGAACACGGTGAGCACGATCAGCACCATCAGCTGCCCGATGAACAGCCCCCAGAACAGCCCGTACCCCGACAGCTGAGCCGCGGGTGTCTCCGGCCAGGCTCCCGCGATGTCGTGCGGGGCGCCGAACAGATGCCGCATCGCCAGGGGTGTACGCGCGAAGGTGACGCCCGACGGCCAGGTGCCGTGGGAGAACACGCCCGCGAGTCCCGTGGCCGTCCAGACCATCAGGGTCAGGCCGAGCAGGAAGGCGAGTATGCCGACCAGCAGCCCGTCCGGGATGCCGCCAGAGGTCTCCTGCCGCCGGTCGTCCGCACGCACTGAGCCGCCCCCTTACGCCACCGTCGACTCGGAGTCGCCGAGGTGTTGTTCCACGAAGGCCGCCGCCCGCTCCTCGGCCTCCAGCTCGGCGGCGCGCAGGGCGTCGTCGCTCAGGTGGTCGTCGGAGGACTCGGTCATCGCGCGGTCGGTGAAGACCAGCGGCCGTTCGGTCTCGGTGACCAGGTGTTTGACCACCTGGACATTGCCGTTGACGTCCCAGACGGCGATGCCGGGCGTGAGCGTCGGAATGATCTCCACGGCCCAGCGCGGCAGTCCGAGCACCCGGCCGGTCGCCCTCGCCTCGTCCGCCTTCTGGGCGTAGATCGTCCTGGTCGAGGCCATCTTCAGGATCGCCGCCGCCTCCTTCGCCGCCGCCCCGTCCACGACGTCGGACAGGTGGTGGACGACGGCGACGAAGGACAGACCCAGGCGCCGGCCGAACTTCAGCAGGCGCTGGAAGAGCTGGGCGACGAAGGGGCTGTTGATGATGTGCCAGGCCTCCTCGACCAGGAAGATGCGCTTCTTCCGGTCGGGGCGGATCCAGGTGTGCTCCAGCCACACGCCGACGATCGCCATCAGGATCGGCATGGCGATGGAGTTGCGGTCGATGTGGGACAGGTCGAAGACGATCAGCGGCGCGTCGAGGTCGATGCCGACCGTCGTCGGGCCGTCGAACATGCCCCGCAGGTCACCGTCGACCAACCGGTCCAGCACCAGGGCGACGTCGAGTCCCCAGGCCCGGACATCGTCTATGTCGACGTTCATCGCCTCCGCGGACTCCGGCTCCGGATGCCGTAGCTGCTCGACGATGTCGGTCAGGACGGGCTGCCGTTCGACGATGGTCTCGTTGACGTAGGCGTGCGCGACCTTCAGTGCGAAGCCGGAGCGCTCGTCGAGGCCGTGGCCCATGGCGACCTCGATGATGGTGCGGAGCAGCGCGAGCTGACCCGTCGTCGTGATCGAGGGGTCGAGCGGGTTGAGCCGGATCCCGTGGTCCAGGGCCGCCATCGGGTCGAGCCGGATAGGAGTTATCCCCAGCTCCTGCGCGATGAGGTTCCACTCACCGACGCCGTCCTCGCCCTGTGCGTCCAGCACGACGACCTGCCGGTCGCGGAACCGCAGCTGCCTGAGGACGTACGTCTTCTCCAGCGCCGACTTGCCGTTGCCGGACTCGCCGAGCACCAGCCAGTGCGGAGCGGGCAGTTGCTGGCCGTACAGCTGGAAGGGGTCGTAGATGTAGCCCTTGCCGGAGTACACCTCGCGGCCGATGATCACGCCCGAGTCGCCGAGGCCCGGCGCGGCCGTGGGGAGATAGACCGCCTGGGCCTGGCCGGTGGAGGTGCGGACGGGCAGGCGGGTGGTCTCCACCTTGCCGAAGAGGAACGAGGTGAAGGCGTCGGTGAGGATGGACATCGGATCCCGCATGCGGCCCTACCTTCGAATGCCGGTGGCGAACGGGAGCGTGTTCACGAAGGCGCGATGGTGCTCGCGGTCGCACCACTCCAGCTTCAGGTACGACTTTCCGGCCGACGCCCGGATGGTTCGCTTGTCGCGGGCCAGGGACTCCGGGGAGCGGGAGGAGACGGTGATCCAGCCGACGAGGTTCACGCCGGCCGCGCCGCTGGCGAGATCCTCTCCGCGCTGGTCGAGGCGGTTGTGGGCGGCGATGTCGCGGGGGTCGACGGTTCGGTTCATCTTGGCGGCGCGGGAGGCCTCGGCCTCGTCGTTCGTCTTCTCGGTCAGCATGCGCTCGATGGCGATCTCGGTGGGTTCGAGGTCCATCGTGACGGCGACCGTGCGGATGACGTCCGGGGTGTGGACGAGGAGGGGCGCCAGGAAGTTGACGCCCACGGGAGTCATCGGCCACTCCTTGACCCAGGCCGTGGCGTGGCACCAGGGGGCGCGGGTGGAGGACTCGCGGGTCTTGGCCTGGAGGTAGGTGGGCTCCATGGCGTCCAGCTCGGCCGGCCAGGCGTTGCGCTTCGTCATCGCCTGGATGTGGTCGATCGGGTGGTCCGGGTCGTACATGGAGTGGATGAGGCTCGCCAGCCGCCCCTGACCGAGCGGCTGCCGTACCCGGATGTCGGCTTCCTGCAGCCGCGAGCAGATGTCGGTCAGCTCACGGGCCATGACGACGGCGAGACCGGCGTCCTTGTCGACCTTCCGCCCGTGCTGCGGCCGCGCGGCCCGTGCCATGGCGTGCGCCTCGGCGGCCAACTCGCGCGTGTAGTGCATACAGGCGACCAGATAGGCGCGGTGCTGCTCACTGCTGGTCGACACCATCGACTGCAACTGGTCGTACGACTGCTGCAGCCAGGGCAGCGCCTTCTCGTCCCCGCGTACGGCGACGTCCTTGGCGTGGGCGTCGGGGTCGGCGGGGAGGGTCCGGGCGAGCATCTGGAGCCGGGTGACGAAGCCGTCGCCGTTGGCCACGTGCTTGAGGAGCGTGCCGAAGCGGTCGACGAGGGCTTCCTGGTCCTCGGAGTCACGCAGGCCGACGCCGGGGCCCTCGATCTCGATGGCGGCGGTGACGGTCCTGCGGTCCGCGTGCAGCAGTACGGCGATCTCGTCCGGCCCGAAGGGGGCGGCGAGCCAGGTGATCCGGCCGATGCCGGGCGGCGGTCCGACCTCGACCTCGCGGCCGTCGATCCGGGTGCCGGCCTCCATCGCCGCGGAGCGGTAGACGGTGCCGGACCGCAGGGTGCGCTTGAAGCTGCGGTTGATCTCGAACCACTTGTAGAACGTCCGGCGCTTGTACGGCACGTAGACCGCGGCGAGCGCCACCATGGGGAAGCCCATGAGCAGCACGATGCGCAGGGAGAGGACGGGGACGAGGAGCCCGCACATCATGCCGAGGAACGCGCCCGCGATGATCAGGGCGATCTCGCCGGTCTCACGATTCCGGCCGACGATCGCGTTCGGCCGGGCGCGGCCGATCAGATATGTACGGCGGGGCGTGACCGGATGGGACACGTGGGACTCGGTCGTCAACGCCCTTCACCTCCCGTGCGGTTGGTACTGCTGTTGCGAGTGTTGCTGGCGTGGGGCGTGTTCACCGGGCTGCCGGACCGGGGCACGGGTGCGGCGGAGGGGACAGATCCGCCGCCTCCGTTCGCGGTGCGGGAACTGTGCGCGGCGACTCCGCCGGCCGCCTGGTTGGCGGGGCGGGGGCCGCCGGCGCTCTGGCCGCCGTTGTTGTCGGCGCGGGCGCTGTGGGTCTTGATGCCCTGGGCGACCAGGGTCGCGGGGGAACTGATGACGGCGGCGGCCTTGCTCTCGGCGCCCTGCATGATGCGGTTGTTGCGGGAGCCGGCGATCTCGTCACCGAAGCCGGGGACGAAGCGGTAGATCATCGCGCTGGCGAAGATGGCGAGCAGGATGATGGCGAGGCCGGAGACCACGGCGGAGAAGGCGTCGGGGCCGTCGTCGGCGGAGAGTGCTCCGGCGAGCCCGAGGACGATGACGATGACCGGCTTCACCAGGATGACGGCGATCATGATGCCCGCCCAGCGGCGGACGTGTCCCCACAGGTTCTTGTCGACCAGGCCCGCGTAGACGACGGTGCCGAGCAGGGCGCCGACGTAGAGCAGGGCGGCGCGGATGACGAGCTCCAACCAGAGGACTCCGGCGGCGAGGATGCTGACGAGTGAGACGACGATCAGCATGATCGGTCCGCCGCCGATGTCCTCGCCCTTCTCCAACGCGCCGGAGAAGGTGCCGAAGAAGGTGTCGGTCTGGTCGCCCGTCGTCTTCGCGAGCACCTCGGAGATGCCGTCGGTGGCGGATACGACCGTGTAGAGGATCAGCGGGGTGAACGCCGACGCGAGCACGGTGAGCCAGAGGAAGCCGATCGCTTCGCTCAGGGCGGTGGTGAGCGGGACGCCTCTCACGGCTCGCTTGGCTACCGCCAGCAGCCACAGGATGAGGGTGAGGATGGTGGAGGCGGCGAACACGACGGCGTACTGCTGAAGGAACTTCGGGTTCGTGAAGTCGACGTTCGCGGTGTCCTTCACGGCCTCGCTGAGCTTGTCGACGGTCCATGCGGCGGCGTCGGCACAGCCCCTTGCCAGGGAGGAGAGGGGGTCGAGGGTGGAGGTGGGGTCGAGGGTGGTGGTGCCGCCGGATCCGCTGCCGCTGTTGTCGTTTTCGCAGTAGTCCTTGGCTGGGCCGACGATGAGGTCACAGTTGTCCTGCGACGGGGTCGGAGAGGGCGTGGGTGCGGCGACGGCGCGTGTTGCCAGCAGCACGACGGATGTCTGTACGGCGGTGAGGGCGGCGGCGACCTTCAGCACGCGGCGCGGGCTACCGGGCATACGTGAAGCCTCCGTACTCCTCGACGGCCTTGGCCATCTCGTCGGCGCTGGACGCCTTGTTGTCCCCGGGGACGGGGGCGGGCCCGTCCTTCTGGGCGAAGCTGTCGACCTTCCAGTCGTCCGCCCAGCGCAGTTGGAGGGTCATGGTGAACCAGTCGCTGCTGACCGGGTCGGTGGAGCCCTCCCCGGCGGTGCCGAACACTCCGGTGCACCAGACCTCGACGGTCGCCGCGGTGTCCGAGTAGTTCGTGACCTTGGTGCCGATCGGCACGGTCCGGGAGACGTAGGTGTTGCCGCCCGTCGCGTTGCCGTTCTCGTCGAGGCCGAGATTGCCGAGGAAGTCCTTGGAGTAGGCCTCGTTGAACTTGGCCTCGAGTTCCGCCTGTTTGTCCGCGACGAAGACCTGCTGCACGATCTCGGTGCGGCGGGCAGGCTTGAGCATGTCGGCCGAGACCAGGGTCACCGCATAGTTCGCGGCAGCGCTCTGCACCCCCTGCTCGTCCCGCTCGAACCCCGACCCCACCGGCCGCTCACCACTTGCCGCCGTGGGGGCAGCCTGCGGCTTGTCGCCGGCCGTGTCCTCGGATGAGGAATCGTCTCCTCCACGGTTCGCGAAGGCGATTGCCGCGATGAGGAGGACGACCACGCCGACCACCGTGACCAGGCTCCGGGACGACGAGCGGGGGCCCCGCCGTGCGCCTCCGTACATGTCGCCGCCGCCCTCGGGCAGCCGGGTGCGGGTCTGGCCCGTGCCTCCGTAACCGCCGGAAGGCTCCCGCTCGTCTCCGAGACTCATACCGCGTACGCCCCCTCACCGTGGTACCCGAAGCCGTAGAGGCCGCTGGAGTACGACGGTAGTCGTGCTGGTTCCCGCGCGGGCGCGGTGTGGTGACTCGACATCAGGGAGACGCAACCTCAGCCGGTGGGCACGACGGGCGGGTGGGAGGGGACGGAAGGGGAGGGGTGCGCGTCGGCTACACGGCCATGCCGTACACGATCGTGAACAGCGTGCCGAGTGATCCGATGATGAAGACGCCGGTCAGGCCCGCGATGATGAGGCCCTTGCCCTGCTCCGCGCTGAAGGTGTCGCGCAGCGCGGTCGCGCCGATGCGCTGCTTGGCGGCGCCCCAGATGGCGATTCCGAGGCAGAGCAGGATGGCTACCGCCATCACGACCTCGATCATCACCTTGGCCTCGTTGCCCAGGCTGCCGAAGGGGCCCCAGTCCGGAGCGATCCCCCCGATGATGGTGTTGATGTCTCCCTCGTCGGCCGCAAAGAGCATGTAAGTCACCGCCCCTGTTGGGTAGTTCCACTTCCTCTGGCGTCGCGCAGAGGTCAGGCCTCATTGTCGCCGACAATTTCGCTGTCGTATGTCGACTTGGCGTCATTGGTTGGCGGGTTTCGTACGAATGCTTGTCTGGTCACTCTGTGTATCACGGCCGGTCACGCCGGGCAATGAGGCCGGAGCGGAACCTGTCGTGTGGTTCCGTCGTTAGTCCCTCTTGTCACTACTCGCCCTGCTCGTACCGTTTCTGACGGCCGGTCGGGTGACGGCTCGGGGAGATGTTCCCCGGGTGAAGGCTACGTGCGCCGGGGCTTGAGGCCGTACAGGAGGTGGTGGACCAGCTCCTCGATGCCGTCCAGGGCCGCCTCGGGCGTGAGCATGCCGCCCGCCGCGAAGGCGGCGAGGCCGTGCAGGCTCGCGCCGGTGACGAGCGTGAGGTGTTCCGGCTCGGCCTCGATGATCTCGCCGCGTCGCTGGGCGTCGGCGATGACCCGGGACAGCGCGCCGATCGTGCCGTCGATCGCACTCGCCATCTGGTCGTAGGAGTCGGGGTCGTGCTTGCGGGCGTACATCAGCTCCAGCAGCTCGCCGTTGTCGAGGGCGAAGCGGAGATATGCCCGGGCCAGGGCGGTGAGCCGGGGTTCGAGCGGGAGATCCGGGGTGTCGGCGGCCTTGAGGGCCTGCTTCAGACGGTCGTAGCCGGCGAGGGCCAGGGCGTTGAGCAGGGCCTGCTTGTCCTTGAAGTGGCGGCCGGGCGCGGCATGGCTGACGCCGGCCTCGCGGGCCAGCTCGCGCAGGGAGAGCGCCGCGACGCCCTTCGACCGCAGGGTGCGCTCGGCACCGGCCAGCAGGGTGGAGCGCAGGTCTCCGTGGTGGTAGGGGCGGCTCTCGGGCATGCGCACATGGTAACTGGATGTTGTCGGCGTCATCATTGTTGGCGTCGCCATCATTGTTGTCATTGACAGCATTGTTGGCGTCGCCTACATTCGGTGGCATGACCGAGACGCAGAAGTGGAACGTGACCGACCTGCCCGATCTCCACGGGCGTACGGCCGTCGTCACCGGGGCCAACAGCGGCATCGGCCTCACCGCCGCCCGGGCGCTGGCGGGAGCGGGCGCGCATGTCGTCTTCGCGGTGCGGGACGCCGAGCGCGGCCGGGCCGCCGCCGCGACCGTCGACGGCAGCACCGAGGTGCGCCGCCTCGATCTGGCCGACCTCGCCTCCGTGCGGGAGTTCGCGGCAGGGTGGGACGACCCGCTGCACCTGCTGATCAACAACGCGGGCGTGATGATGCTCCCGAAGCGGCGGACCCAGGACGGCTTCGAGATGCAGTTCGGCACCAACCACCTGGGCCACTTCGTCCTGACGAACCTGCTCCTGCCCTACGTCACGGACCGCGTCGTCACCGTCGCCTCCTCCGCCCACCGCTGGCGGGGCGGCACGATCCACTTCGACGACCTGAACATGGACGCCGACTACCACCCCCGGCGCGCCTACGCCCAGTCCAAGGTGGCGAACCTGCTCTTCACGCTGGAACTCCAGCGCCGGCTGGCGGAGTCCGGCTCCCGGGTGCGCGCGCTCGCGGCCCACCCCGGGTACTCGGCCACCAACCTCCAGAGCCACGCGGCGAGCCCGCTGGACCGGGTGGGGATGCGGTTCTCCAACAGGTTCCTGGCGCAGAGCGACCGGGCGGGCGCCCTGCCGACCCTGTACGCCGCCACCCAGGACCTGCCCGGTGCGAGCTACGTCGGCCCCGACGGCTGGGGCGAGTGGCGGGGCGGGCCGACGCTGGTGAGCCGGTCCCGGGCGGCGAGCGATCCGGCGACGGCCCGGCGACTGTGGACGGTGTCGGAGGAACTCACCGGGGTGCGCTGTCCGTTGGAGGTTCAGGTGGCCTGAGTCCCGCGGAGGTGGTCGTTCGATGCCGAGTCTGCTGGCCGTGTTCGCCCACCCGGACGACGAGTCCCTGTTCTCCGGGGGAGCGCTGGCGCGCAATGCCGCCGAGGGCGGTCGTACGGCGGTGGTGACGGCCACCTGGGCCGAGGACACCCGGCGGGGCGCCGAACTCGCCGAGGCGGTGCGGATACTCGGCACCACCGAGAAGCCCCGGATGCTCGGCTACGCCGACTCCCGGGTGCCGGAGTCCGCCCCCGGCAGGCCCCGGCTGTGCGACGCGCCGCTGGACGAGGCGGTCGGCCGACTCGTCGCGCACATGAGGCGGTTCCGCCCAGAGATCGTGGTCACGCACGACGCGTACGGCGGACTGTCGGGCCATGAGGACCATGTCCACACCCACCGCCTGACCGTACTGGCCGCACAGGCGGCGGGACTTGAGCGGCTCTACCCGGACGCGGGTGCGCCCTGGCAGCCCCGCGCGCTGTATCTGGCCACCCACCCGCACTCGGCGGTGCGGGCGCTGGAGGAGTTCGCGGCGGTGGGCAAGGGGATGCACTCCGTGCCGGACGAGTGGATCACGGCCACCGTCGACGCGCGCCCCTGGCTGGAGCGGAAGTGGGCCGCCGTGCTCGCCCATCGCAGCGAGGTGGAGCGGGGGGCCGGGCCGGGGCTGCTGGCCGGACTGACGGCGCAGGCGCGGGAGCGGATCCTCGGCACGGAGTGGTTCATCCGTCAGGAGCTCATATCCGGGGCCAGGAGCGGCGAGACGGGGCTGAGCGCCTAGAGCGAGACGGGGCTGAGCGCCTAGAGCGAGTCCCGGAGCGCCTTCGCCGTGGTGGCCGGGTCGTAGCCCTCGGGGACGCCCGGGACGAGGATGATGTCGCCCACGATGTGCCGGGAGCGCAGCGGGGCGATCTCCTGGTAGGCGGGCGAGTCCCACCAGGCCCGCGCCTCCTCGATCCCCGGGAACCCGATCATCACGACCGCTCCGGGCCAGCCGCCCTCCAGCGTCTCGTGCTCGGCGCCGTGGACGAGGAACCGGCCGCCGTACGGCTCGAAGGTGGCGGTGATCCGCTCGATGTAGTCGGCGATCTCCGCGTGCGGGGTGATCTCGCGCAGGTGAGCTATGGCGTACGCGGTCATGGCGGGGGCCTTCCGGTCGTGGGGCGGGCGGGTCCTTGCGGCCTTGCTCCTTTACTCGCTCGATCGTGTCAGCGGGGCCGACCAGGGTCGATGACCTGAGAGGTAATGGGGTGCGCGCTGTACCGGGACGTCGTGGGCTACGGTGCTGAAACGGGCGTATCGGCGAGGAGGGCGGCTCGGATGGCAGGCGGCGTGGGCTTCGGGCTCGCCGGTCGCACCGCCCTGGTCACCGGCTCGGTGCGCGGGCTCGGCCTGGAGATGGCGCGTGGGCTGGCGCGGGCCGGCGCCCGGGTGATTCTGAACGGGCGCGACGAGGCCGCCCTGGGCCGGGTGGTCGCCGGGCTGCGCCTGACCGGACTGGATGTCGAGGGCGCGGCCTTCGACGTCACCGACCGGGCGGCGGCACGGGCCGCGGTGACCGGGCTCGGCGTCGTCGACGTCCTGGTCAACAACGTCGGCCGGCGGGACCGGGGCGGTCTGGACGAGATGACGCCCGAGGAGCTCGCCCACCTCCTCGACGTCCACCTCGCCTCGGCGTACGCCCTGAGCCAGGCGGTCGCCCAGGGGCTCGCCGAGCGCGGTGTCCCGGGCCGCATCATCAACGTCTCCTCCGTGCTCGGCCAGCTCGGCCGTACCGGGGACGTCGCCTACGCCACCGCCAAGGCCGGTCTGGACGGCCTCACCCGCGCCCTAGCCGCCGACCTGGGCCCGAGCGGCACCACGGTCAACTCGGTGGCCCCCGGCACCTTCGCCACCGAGGTCGATTCGGGCCTGGCCGACGACCCCGAGTGGGCGCGCTGGCTGCGCACCCGTACCGCCCTCGGCCGCTGGGGCCGCCCCGAGGAGATCGCCGGGATCGTGGTCTTCCTGGCGAGCGACGCGGCCTCCTTCATCACCGGACAGACGATCGCGGTGGACGGCGGTATGACGACCACCTTCTGAGGCCGCCTCGTGAAGGCCGCCTTCTCGCCGCCTTTCTGAGCCGACGTCACAACAGCCCTGGTTGCGCCGGATTCCACGTGGGAAGCTCCTAGACTGGCGCGGGCGGACTCCCGGTGGGCGAGGGGCGGTTGACGGTGCGTAAGGCATGGATCGTGGCGGGTGCCGCTGTCGCGGCGGGGCTCAGCTTCGTGATGCTGCTCGTCGTCGGGGTGTACGTGGTCGCCGGGAACCTCGCCAACGGCGTCGGCGGCGGGGCCAAGGCGCTGGCCAAGGGCGCCGTTCCGGCCGCCTACCAGACGCTGGTGCAGAAGTGGGGCAACCTCTGCCCCGCGATCAACCCGGCGCTGCTCGCCGCCCAGCTCTACCAGGAGAGCGGCTTCAACCCCAAGGCCCAGAGCCCGGCCGCGGCGCAGGGGATAGCGCAGTTCATCCCTGGCACCTGGGCCACCCACGGCATCGACGGCGACGGCGACGGCGACCGGGACGTCTGGGACCCGCAGGACGCGATCCCCTCGGCGGCGTCGTACGACTGCGAGCTCGCCTCCTACGTCAAGGACGTGCCCGGCGACGCGACGAAGAACATGCTCGCCGCCTACAACGCCGGGGCGTACGCGGTCATCAAGTACGGGGGCGTGCCGCCCTACAGCGAGACGCGGAACTACGTGAAGACCATCACGACGCTGGAGGAGAGCTTCGCGGCGCCCGTCGGCCGGGTCGATCCCTCGAAGCAGGCCGCCGCGGCCATCGCCTACGCGCAGGAGAAGCTCGGCACGCTCTACCTCTGGGGCGGGGACGGCACCGCCGAGGACGGCGGGCGGTTCGACTGTTCCGGGCTGACGAAGGCCGCGTACGAGAGTGTCGGGATCTCGCTGCCGCGCGTGGCCAACGATCAGTACAACGCGGGTCCGCATCCGGCCAGGGACGAGCTGCTCCCCGGGGATCTGGTCTTCTTCTCGGACGACCTCACCAACTCCCGGGCCATCCGGCATGTGGGGATTTATGTCGGTGGTGGGTACATGATCGACGCCCCGAGAACAGGTGCTGTGATCCGGTTCGACCCGATCGACACCCCGGACTACTTCGGTGCCACCCGGGTCACCGAGGATGGCGCGAAAGCGCTCCCCACCGAGGTGTAGACGGAGCGTGAACCCACCCCCTGAGCTGCGGCGATGTATCTCTCTTCGATAACGTCTGCGTGATCATTCAGTGGAGGGTGGAACGTATCAAGGGGGACCGTGCGTTCCTGTTGACGTAGCCGAGCGCGGATCTACAACCACGGGGGTGGCACAGCGGCGCGCGCACAGGCGTGCCGGGAGAGACGACGAAGGGGCCGCAGCATCATGGCTGGACTCGCCGCATCCGGGTCGAACCCCGACGTCGAGCTGCTTTACGACATCAATGGCCTGGCCAAGGACGCGCCGCACTGGTTCGACCGGGTCATGGAGTACGTCGGCGAATACGGCCTGCTGATCGCCATGGTGCTGCTCGTGCTGTGGTGCTGGGGGTCGCTGCGTCGCCGGGGCGGCGAGGACGCGGCCTCGTCCGTGGCCGCGCTGGTGTGGGCGCCGCTCGCCGCCGCGATCGCGGTGCTGGTGAACGTGCCGATACGGGGCTTCGTCGAGCGCCCCCGCCCCTTCCTCGACCACCAGGGCCTGGAGG
Organism: Streptomyces sp. NPDC003635; assembly: GCF_053587635.1. NCBI lineage: Bacteria > Bacillati > Actinomycetota > Actinomycetes > Kitasatosporales > Streptomycetaceae > Streptomyces > Streptomyces sp. NPDC003635. The sequence goes on from NZ_JBSFOK010000002.1 coordinate 15,375, forward strand.
TCCTGGTCACCGGGAAGACCGACTTCTCCTTCGTCAGCGACCACGCGACGATCACCATGGCCATGGCGGTCGGGCTGTTCGTCGCCAACCGGAAGTTCGGCCTCGTCGGCATAGGGCTCGCCCTGCTGGAGGGCTTCTGCCGGGTGTACATGGGCGTGCACTACCCCACCGACGTCATCGGCGGGTTCGCGCTCGGCACGGCGGTAACCCTCCTGCTCTCGCCCGTCGCCTCGGCGCTGCTGACGCCGGTGACGAAGGCGGTCGAGCGCTCGCCGCGGGCCGGGTGGATCGTCCGGTCGCGGAAGGTGTCGTCGTACGACGGTCAGGGCGCGGTCGTTCCGGGGGCGCGGCAGGAGAACGCCGGGGCCGCGGAGCGGGATCTGGCGGCCTGACGCCCATCAGACGGCCTGGGGGTAGGTGAAGAACCCCTTCGGGTCGTACTGCTTCTTCAGCCGGGTCAGCCTGGGGGCCGCGTCCCCGTAGTACGCCTTCCGCCAGTTCCGCAGGGTCGGGTCCGTGTAGTTCTGGTAGGCCGCGCCCGACGCGTACGGCCTCATCGCGTCGTGGGCGCCGGTCAGCCAGGACTGGGCCGCCGTGCCGCTCGTGCCGGCCCGCCAGGCGGCGATGTACTGCGCCAGCATGCGGGAGCGGCGGTGCACGAACGCCGTCGCCGTCGGGTCGACGCGGTTGACCGCTCCGCCGAGAGCGGTGAGGGCGACGCTGCCGGAGCCGCCGCGGACGTTCTTCAGCTGGGTGAGCAGGGTCTGCACGCCCGCCGAGGAGATCGAGCGGTCGAAGAAGTCCGACTTGGCGGCGTACGTCTCGCGGTGCAGGGCGCCCTGCGGGGAGCGGCCCGGGGTGGCGCCGGGCAGGTGGCACTGGGCGTCCGTGGCGAAGGAGGAGCAGCCGGCGTAGAGCTCCATCGACTCCTCGTAGGAGCGGCGGCGCAGCGAGACGCTGGTCGCGGAGGCGCCGATGCGGTCGGCGAGGCGGTCCACGGCGTTCTGGAGTTCGCCGTAGGTGCCGAGGGAGAAGGCGGCGACGGAGACCGTCGGGGTGCCGCCGACGGCGTTCGCGAGGTGGAAGGACGACCAGATCTCGTCGGGCTGGGCGGGGCCCCACTCCTGCCAGGCCTTCAGTACGGCGGCGGCCCTCGACCAGGGCCAGGACAGGTAGGCGGTGACGGCCTGGGGCGCGGGGTGGGTCTTGAACCGGAGCTCCGTGACGACGCCGAAGTTGCCGTTGCCCGCGCCGCGCAGGGCCCAGAAGAGGTCCTTGTTCGTGGTGGCGTCGGCGGTGAGCTGCTTGCCGTCGGCGGTGATCAGGGTGGCGCGGGTGAGGCTGTCGCAGGTCAGGCCGTACGCCCTGGACACGACGCCGTGGCCGCCGCCGAGAGTGAGGCCGGAGACGCCGACGGTGGGGCAGGAGCCGGCCGGGATGGTGACGCCCTTGGCGGCGAGGGCGCGGTAGACGTCGATGAGTTTGGCGCCCGCGCCGATGACCGCTGTGCCGCCCGAGGTGCGGATGCGGTTGAGTCTGGAGACGTCGATGACCAGGCGGCCGTTGCCGGAGGACCAGCCCGCGTAGGAGTGGCCGCCGTTGCGGATCGCCACGTGGAGGTCGTGGGCGTGGGCGTAGGCGAGGGCGGTGCGGATGTCGGCGGTGTGGGCTACGTAGACGACCGCGGCGGGCTTCAGATTGTCGAAGCGGGTGTTGTAGAGCTGGCGGGCGGTGTTCCAGGTGGTGTCGCCCGGGCGGATGAGTTGGCCGTCCAGGTCCCGGGCGAGGGCGGACCAGGTGGCGGGGCTGGTGGCGCTGGTGGTGCGCATCGGCGGGACGGAGGTGGAGTGGGGGGCCGCGCGGCGGGGGTTGGTGCCGGTGTCCGTGCCGGTTCCGGTGCATGCGGCGGTGGTCGTCGCCGTGAGTGCGGCTGCTCCGCCGGCTATGAAGGTGCGCCGTTCCATGTCGCCTCCCGTGGGTTACGTGGAACGAGACGGGGTGGTGGGGGTGAGGGTTCCATGCCGGCAGCACCGGTCTTTCCTCGCCCCCGCCGCCCTTACCCGTCCCATCCCTGGGGGGCCGCGCCCCCAGACCCCCATCGGCCCTGGACGGGCCTCGTCCTCAGACGCCGGACGGGCCGGCAGTTCCGGGGGTGCCGGGGATGCGAGGCATCATCTCGTCGTGTGGGCCTCGGCGTCTCTTCTTGCCTGGCTGCGGGCTCGCCTTGCCGGGCCCTTCCAGCCGCAGGTGCACTGCGCCGTGCAGAAGGGGCCCTGTTCGATCGTGGCGGTGCGGTGGGCGGGGCGGCGGGGCGGGGGCGGGGCTTCGTCGTGGGCCACGGAAGCAACCGTACCGAGCGCAGGTAAAGGGTTTCTCAGTGCGGGTGGGTGCGTTACGGCGGCACCCACCCGTCGTTAAGCGGGACGACGAGGGGCCCGAGAACGGACGTACCGGCTGGGGGTAGGCAGGCGATGGCGGAGCGGCGGTTCAGGCGGACGGGGGCGCTCGTCGTCGCGGCGGGGGTCGTGACCGTGGGCGGGTGCGGCGGGCCCGTCACTGACGACGAGAAGGGCGCGGACGCCGAGCGGAACGTCGAGGTCGTCGTCGGCGCCGCCGCCGCGCTCGTCGACGCCCGTACCTCCAAAGCCCGAACGTCCATGGAGATGGCCACCGGTGGGACCCGCGTCACCATTCGAGGCGAGGGCGTCTATGACTACCGGAAGCAGGTCGGGCGGCTGAAGGTGCTGCTGCCGCAGGATCCCGCCGGGGACTCCGCGCAGCGGCCCATCACCGAACTCCTGGCGCCCGACGCGCTGTTCATGAAGAACCGCGGCGCGGGCGTGCCCGCCGACAAGTGGGTGCGCGTCGAGACCGCTTCCCTGTCGGACGGGAATCTCGTCACCGGTGGGGCCACGGATCCGTACGCCGCGGCCCAACTGCTCCTCGGGGTGCGGAGCGTCGATCACGTGGGGGCCGAGCGGCTCGCGGGGGTGGCGGTGGAGCACTATCGCGGGGTCGCCGACCTGCGGCTCGCCGCCGAGCGGGCCTCCAGAAAGTCTCGGGGCTCGCTCAACGCGGCGGCGAAAGGGTTCGCCTCACCCCGGGTGCCCTTCGACGTGTATCTCGACGACGAAGGGCGGATCCGGAAGGTCCGGCATCGGTTCAGCTTCGTCAATGGTCAGCAGGAACAGCCCGTCGACGTGGCCTCCACCACCTTGCTGTTCGACTTCGGCGTCCCCGTCGACGTACGCCTTCCGGAGCGCGAGGACATCTACGCCGGGCGGATCGCGGAGGAGTGAGGAGCCGCGACGGTCGTCAAGGACTAGCCCGTCCGTGCCATGCGCGGTGTGTAGGCCGCTCCCTACTCTAGGAAGTCGGTAACGGCAGAGAAGAGGTGATGCGCGTGGCTCCGGTCGGCGGTACGGCAGTTCAGGACCACGTGGCCCTCGCCGAGATCGAACTGTGCGGTGAGCTCATCATCGCGGCCTCGGCCGCCGAGGAGCGGCTCAGCCTGGAGAGCATCGACGAGGTGCTGCGGGTGGCGGAGGAGCGCGACCGCTGTCGCGGCGACGCCCCTTCCACCCGCTGATCGACAGCTACCCGATCATTTTCGGCCTCACGTCCGCAGCAGACGTGCGATCGCCTTCGTCGCCTCTTCCACCTTGGCGTCGATCTCGCCACCGCCCTTGAGGGCCGCGTCCGCGACGCAGTGGCGCAGGTGCTCCTCCAGGAGCTGGAGCGCGAAGGACTGCAGTGCCTTCGTCGACGCCGACACCTGCGTGAGTATGTCGATGCAGTACACGTCCTCGTCGACCATCCGCTGCAGGCCCCTGATCTGGCCCTCGATCCGGCGCAGTCGCTTGAGGTGCTCGTCCTTCTGTTTGTGGTAGCCGTGCGTGGCGTGCTCGGGTGCGAGCTCCCGCTCGGAGGGCGCCGTGGCGCCGGCCTCGGTCGTCGTCATCGCGTCCTCCAGACATATACCCCTACTGGGTATATCGTACCGAACTTTGCTGGGTATAGGGCCCTTGGTACGCCCCCGTGCTGATCACTGTGCCTGATGGGCGACACTGGGGGACGGCCCATTAGCCGTGGCCGGATGATGCGCCTAGCATCAGCCTGACCGAAACCGAAGGACCCCGAGGACCCCACGTGCGCTTTCGTCTGACCCCCAGGGAGACGAGCTTCTACGACATGTTCGCCGCATCCGCGGACAACATCGTCACGGGCTCGAAACTCCTCATGGAACTGCTCGGGGCGGACACCGCCGGCCGGGCCGAGATCGCAGAGCGTATGCGGGCCGCGGAACACGCCGGTGACGATGCCACGCACGCGATCTTCCACCAGCTGAACTCCTCGTTCATCACGCCCTTCGACCGCGAGGACATCTACAACCTCGCGTCGTCCCTCGACGACATCATGGACTTCATGGAGGAGGCCGTCGACCTGGTCGTCCTCTACAACGTCGAGGAACTGCCCAAGGGCGTCGAGCAGCAGATCGAGGTGCTGGCCCGGGCCGCCGAGCTCACCGCGGAGGCCATGCCGAACCTGCGGACCATGGACAACCTCACCGAGTACTGGATCGAGGTCAACCGGCTGGAGAACCAGGCCGACCAGATCCACCGCAAGCTGCTCGCCATGCTCTTCAACGGCAAGTACGAGGCCATCGAGGTGCTCAAGCTCAAGCAGATCGTGGACGTCCTGGAGGAAGCGGCCGACGCGTTCGAGCATGTGGCGAACACGGTGGAGACGATCGCCGTGAAGGAGTCCTGAGCGCGTCCATGGAGACCTTCGCCCTGGTCGTGACCATCGCGGTCGCGCTCTTCTTCACGTACACCAACGGCTTCCACGACTCGGCGAACGCGATCGCCACGTCCGTCTCCACGCGGGCGCTCACTCCTCGGGCCGCGCTGCTGATGGCGGCGGTGATGAATCTCGGCGGCGCCTTCCTGGGGTCGGGTGTCGCCAAGACCGTCAGTGAGGGCCTGATCCAGACGCCCGAGGGCTCGAAGGGGATGGGGATCCTCTTCGCGGCCCTCGTCGGTGCGATCACGTGGAACCTGATCACCTGGTACTTCGGCCTGCCCTCGTCCTCCTCGCACGCCCTGTTCGGCGGCATGGTGGGGGCGGCGCTCGCCGGTGGGACGACCGTGTACTGGGACGGGGTGCTGGAGAAGATCGTCATCCCGATGTTCATCTCGCCGCTCGTGGGCCTGCTGGTCGGGTACCTCGTCATGACGGCGATCATGTGGATCTTCCGGCGGTCCAATCCGCACAAGGCCAAGCGCGGCTTTCGGATCGCGCAGACGGTGTCCGCGGCCGGCATGGCTCTGGGGCATGGTCTGCAGGACGCGCAGAAGACCATGGGCATCGTGGTGATGGCGCTGGTCATCGCTGATGTCGAGGACTACGGCGATCCGATTCCGGTGTGGGTGAAGATCGTGTGCGCCGTGATGCTGTCGCTCGGGACGTACGCCGGTGGATGGCGGATCATGCGGACGCTGGGGCGGAAGATCATTGAGCTGGATCCGCCTCAGGGGTTCGCCGCGGAGACCACGGGGGCGTCGATCATGTTCACCACGGCGTTTCTGTTCAAGGCGCCGATTTCCACGACCCATGTGATCACTTCGGCGATCATGGGCGTGGGGGCGACGAAGCGGCTGAACGCCGTGCGGTGGGGAGTCGCCAAGAACATCGTGCTCGGGTGGTTCATCACGATGCCTGCGGCCGCGACGGTGGCTGCGGCGGCCTTCGGGATCGTGCACCTGGCGTTTCTGTAACGCGCCTCTCGGGGCTCGGGTGGGGGTACTCGCCCGCGTCGGCGGGTGCGGCCCGGTTGCCGGTGGGTGAACGCCGACGGGCCCGCCCCCCGGGAGCCGGGGGACGGGCCCGTCTGTGCCTCGCGGTGGCACCGCCATGCAGCACCGCGAGGGGTCCGATCAGCCGAAGCGGCCGGAGATGTAGTCCTCGGTGGCCTGGACCGACGGGTTGGAGAAGATGCGCTCCGTGTCGTCGATCTCGATCAGCTTGCCCGGCTGGCCGACGGCCGCCAGGTTGAAGAACGCCGTGCGGTCGGAGACACGCGCCGCCTGCTGCATGTTGTGCGTCACGATGACGATCGTGAAGCGCTCCTTCAGCTCGCCGATCAGGTCCTCGATGGCGAGGGTCGAGATCGGGTCCAGGGCCGAGCAGGGCTCGTCCATCAGGAGCACCTTGGGCTCCACGGCGATCGCCCGCGCGATGCACAGACGCTGCTGCTGACCACCGGAGAGGCCGGAGCCCGGCTTGTTCAGGCGGTCCTTGACCTCGTTCCAGAGGTTCGCGCCCTTGAGCGACTTCTCGACGATGTCGTCCAGCTGGGACTTCTTGTAGGAGCCGTTCAGCCGCAGGCCGGCCGCGACGTTGTCGTACACCGACATGGTCGGGAACGGGTTCGGGCGCTGGAAGACCATGCCGACCTCGCGCCGCACGGTCACCGGGTCGACCCCGGCGCCGTACAGGTTCTCGTCGTCGAGCATGACCTTGCCCTCGACCCGGCCGCCGGGGGTGACCTCGTGCATGCGGTTCAGGGTGCGCAGGAAGGTGGACTTGCCGCAGCCGGAGGGGCCGATGAACGCGGTCACGGAGCGGGGCTCGACCGTCATCGAGATGTCTTCGATGGCGCGGAAGGAGCCGTAGTAGGCGCTGAGGCCGCTTACGTCGATTCGCTTGGCCATGGGGTATCACTGCTTCTTTCGGAAAGTCTTCTTGAAGTTCGGTCGCTGTATGGCCGCGTCAGCGACCGGTCTTCGGGGCCTTCCAGCGGGCGATGCCGCGGGCCGCGAGGTTCAGGATCATCACGATGATGATCAGCGTGAGAGCAGCGGCCCAGGCGCGGTCGTACGCCGCCTCCGAGCCCGCGCTGTTCGCGTACTGCTGGTAGATGTACAGCGGCAGCGACGCCTGCGCCCCTTCGAAGGGGTTGTTGTTGATGAACGGGTTACCGAACACCAGCAGCAGGACGGGCGCGGTCTCACCGGCGATACGGGCCACGGCCAGCATCACACCGGTGGTGATACCGCCGACCGCGGTCGGCAGGACCACCTTCAGGATGGTGCGCCACTTCGGCACACCCAGGGCCAAGGATGCCTCACGCAGCTCGTTCGGGACGAGCTTGAGCATCTCCTCCGTGGAGCGGACCACGACCGGCATCATCAGGATCGCCAGCGCGAGGGCGCCCGCGAAGCCGGAGAAGCTCATGTCGAAGCTCAGCATGAGGCTGAGGATGAACAGACCGGCGACGATCGACGGGATACCAGTCATCACGTCGACGAAGAAGGTGACGGCGCGGGCCAGGTGGCCGCGGCCGTACTCGACCAGGTAGATCGCCGTGAGGACACCGATCGGCGCGGCGATCAGGGTGGCGATGCCGACCTGTTCGAGGGTGCCGATGATGGCGTGGTAGATACCGCCGCCGGGCTCGGTGTCCGCGACCACGCCCATCGAGTGGGTCAGGAAGTAGACGTCGAGGACCTTGATACCGCGCTGGACGGTCGACCAGACCAGGGAGAACAGCGGGACCACGGCGAGCAGGAAGGCGACCCAGACCAGCGAGGTCGCGATGCGGTCCTTGGCCTGGCGCTTGCCCTCGACCGCGCCGGCGATGGCATACGTGCCGACGAGGAAGAGCAGCGCGGCGATCAGGCCCCACTGGATCTTGCTCTCGATGCCGGTGGCCAGGCAGAGGCCGACGGAGACGGCGAGCGAGCCGCCGGCGATGGCCCAGGGGGACCACTTCGGCAGTCGGGCGCCCTGGAGCGAGCTCGGGTGCTGAACGAGAGTCGTGTTGCTCATGCGTTGGCCCCCGAGTACTCCTTGCGGCGGGCGATGATCATCCGGGCCGCGCCGTTGACCAGCAGGGTGATGACGAACAGGACAAGGCCGGAGGCGATCAGCGCGTCCCGGCCGAACTCGTTCGCCTCACCGAACTTGCTGGCGATGTTCTGGGCGAAGGTGCCGCCGCCCGGGTTGAGCAGGCTGCCGTGGATCAGGAAGTCCGGGGAGAGCACGGTGGCGACGGCCATGGTCTCGCCGAGGGCGCGGCCGAGGCCGAGCATCGAGGCGGAGATCACGCCGGAGCGGCCGAAGGGGATCACCGCCATGCGGATGACCTCCCAGCGCGTGGCGCCGAGGGCCAGGGCGGCCTCTTCGTGCATCTGCGGGACCTGGCGGAAGACCTCACGGCTCACGTTGGTGATGATCGGCAGGATCATGATCGCGAGCAGGATGCCGACCGTGAGCATCGAACGGGGGGCGCCGCCCTCCCAGTCGAAGATGCCGGTCCAGCTGAAGTAGTCGTTCAGCCAGCCGAACAGGCCGTCCATGTGCGGTACGAGGATCAGGGCGCCCCAGAGGCCGTACACGATGGACGGCACCGCGGCGAGCAGGTCGATCACGTAGGCGATCGGACCGCTCAGCCTGCGCGGGGCGTAGTGGGTGAGGAACAGCGCGATGGCGACGGCGATCGGGACGGCGATGACCATGGCGATGATCGACGAGATGATCGTGCCGTACGCCAGGACCGCGATGCCGAAGACCGGCTCGGTGCCCGTGGTGTTCCATTCGAAGGTCGTGAGGAAGTTGCCCTCGTCCTTGCTGATGGCGACGGCGGCCCGCCACGTGAGGAAGACCGCGATGGCGGCCATGATCATCAGCAGGAAGATGCCGGAGCCACGGGCGAGACCGAGGAAGACCCGGTCGCCGGGACGCGTGGCGCCGCGCGCGTTGCGCTTGTGCTGGGCCACGGTCGGCTGCGGTGGGGGAGGGGGTGCCTGGGTGTGCTTGGTAGTTATGTCCATCGGGTTCTCCGGTCTGCGGCGCCCTGTGTCGTACAGGGCTCCTGGCGGCGGTGCACCGGACGGTGCGGCCCGGCCCCGGTCGGGGACCGAGCCGCACACTCAGGTCAGCTCAGGCCCGCGACGGTGGTGCGGACCTTGGTGATGATGTCCTCCGGCATGGGGGCGTAGCCGGCGTCCGCGAGGAGGCTCTGGCCGTCCTCGCTGGCGATGTAGTTGAGGAACGCCTTGACGGTGGGCAGCGTCTCCGCCTTGTTGCCCTTGTCGCAGACGATCTCGTAGGTCACCAGGGTGATCGGGTAGGCGCCATCGGCCTTGGTGGCGTAGTTCAGCTCCAGGGCCAGGTCCTTGCCGGTGCCGACGACCTTGGCGTCCGCGATGGCGGCGGTGGCGCTCTCGACGGAGGCCTTGACCGGCTCGGCCGCACCCGTGTCGATGGCGACGACGGAGGCGTCCTTGGCGTACGACAGCTCCATGTAGCTGATCGCGCCGTTGGTCTGCTTCACCTGCTGGGCGACACCGGAGGAGCCGGAGGCGGACTGGCCACCGGGGGCCGTCCAGGCCTTGCCGCCCTCGTACTTCCAGTTGTCCGGGGTGGTGGCGATCAGGTACTTGGTGAAGTTGTCCGTGGTGCCGGACTCGTCCGAGCGGTGGAACGCCTGGATCTTCAGGTCGGGCAGCTTCGCGTCGGGGTTCAGCTTCGCGATCGCCGGGTCGTTCCAGTTCTTGATCTTGTCGCTGAAGATCTTCGCGAGCGTCTCCGCGTCCAGGACGAGCTCGTCGACGCCCTCGACGTTGAACGCGACGGCGATCGGGCCACCGACCATCGGCAGGTCGATGCCCTGGCCACCCTCACAGACCTCCTTGGAGGCCGTGATCTCCTCGGGCTTCAGCGCCGAGTCGGAACCGGCGAAGGCGACCGTGCCCTGCGTGAACGCGGTGACTCCGGCGCCGGAGCCGCCGCCCTTGTAGTTGATCTGGACACCCTGGCAGGCGGCCGTGAACTGCTTCACCCACGCGTCGATCGCGTTCTTCTGCGCGGACGAGCCGTCGGCGAGCAGCTGGCCCTTCGCGTCGTCGCACTTGATGTTGCCGGCCTGGGCGCTCGCGGTGGAGTCACCGCTGTTGCCGCTGTCGCCCGTGTCGTCGGAGCCGCACGCCGTGAGGGCCAGGGCGCCGGAGACGGCGAGAGCACCGAGAGCGAGGGCCCGCCGGTTCATGCGCTGAAGCTTCACTTGAGGGAGTTCCTTCCAGGAGCCGCCGTCCTGAATCCGGCGGCGTGCGAAGTCTTGGTGATGTGGGCGGGAAGAGAACTGCCGCGCCACACCGCGTAAGGCCGAAATTAGGCAGAACAGGTGAAGGCGCCGATGGCCGTAAATGAACGGGGGGTGAACCCCTGTGGACGGTGCGGTGAGGTCACGGAACGCTCACGTTGGGGACACGAGCCGATGCCGTTCCGCACCTCGGTTCGTCACTGTACGCACGCGTTCGACTACGCGGGCGCGGGAGGACCGCGACGTGTGACGGCGGACCCACGATCGGACCACCGCCCGCACGTCAGTGCCCCTGACCGCGCTCGGCGGGGGCGCCCAGCTCGTCCACCAGCTCGCGGTCCCGGACCTGCGTCAACCTGCGACGGGCCGCGTCCGGGCGCAGCCACACGATGCGGTCCACCTCGGTGGTGGGGACGAAGGCGCCGGAGCCGGCCTCGGCGGCCCAGTAGCGGACCTCCTTGGGCCGGCCGCCGACCATGTAGCGCAGCGTGGAGAGCTCGGCGCCCGCGGTGGCCCGGTAGCCGGTCTCCTCCTCGACCTCCCGCAGCGCGGCGGCGAGCGGCTCCTCGCCGCGCTTGAGCTTGCCCTTGGGGTGGGACCAGTCGTCGTATTTCGGCCGGTGCACGAGGCAGACCTCGAGCCGGCCGTCGACCGGGGAGCGCCGCCAGAGCACGCAGCCGGCCGCCTGGACGGTGGTGTTGTTCGGTGCGGTCACCGGTGCGCCGGCCTCCTTCCGCTACGAGGTGGTGCTGACCTTCTGCTTCTGCCAGGTCTGCCAGGACTGCTGAAAGGCGAAGCGGGCCGCCTCCACCTCGTGGCGCTGGTCGGCGTGGAGCACGCCGAGGGCGTACGCCGTGGCCGGGGCGATACGAGGGGTGCGGGCGGCCGCCGCCGCTGCTGCCGCCGCCTCGGAGGCGTCGCGGTGGCGGTCCAGGGCCTGGCCCGCGGTGAGCAGTCGTACGTCGACGGGGGCCTCGCCGAGGAGGCACTCCCGGGCGTAGCGGTGCAGGCGGAGCAGGAGGCGGACCTGGTGCCAGGGGGCGTCCTGGGGGTGGGGGGCCGGGTCCGGGGAGAGGCCGTGGACGAGGGCCTCGGCGTTGTACGGGTTTCCGGCGGTGACCAGGGGGAGGGCGCCGACCGCGTCCGTGAGGCGTTCCTCGGCGGCCGTCGCGTGGGGGTGGAGGTCGGTGGTGGGGGCGGTCCGGGTGAGCGGGACCTCGCTCGCCAGGACGGCGATGTGGTCGGCGACCGCGTGGAAGCGGCTCGATCCCAGGGCCTGCAGGGCGGTGCTGTGGGCTCGGGTCCGGGCGAGGGTGAGCTGGCGCTCGAGCAGGGCACCTGCTTTCGCGGCGCCGACGGTGAGGTTGCCGCGCTCCGGGGCGGGCGCCGGGTGGGAGGGGGGACCGGCGTTGCCGGATGCCGCCTTTCCGGTCGCGAGGGCCGCCCCGGCCGCCCGACTGCCCGCGGCCACGTCGGCGGTGGCGTCCTGCGCAGTCGCTGCCACGCCTGTCTGCGCCGGGAACGCCGTCGCCCCCGACAGTCGGTGCAGGGCCAGCAGCAGGCGGTCCAGGCGGGCCGCGTAGGCGTGTTCCATCGCCAGGGTGCCGGAGAGCCAGGCCAGTTCCGGGCGCATGCGTTCGGACCACTCGGGGTCCAGGAGGGGGCGGAAGGTGTGGAGGCTGCCGCTGATGCGGCGGGCCGAGCGGCGCAGGGCGCGCGCCGCGTCGGCCGTCTCCTGGGCACCGTTGCCGTTCTCCCCCGTCCGTGACTTCGCGCGCCCCGGGGATCCCCCGTCACCGCCGCCGGTCTCCCGGTGCAGCCGCAGCGCGCGGAGGAACTCCATGGCCTGGGTACGCAGGTAGGCCTCGAGAGCCTCCCCGGTCACCGGCACGGCCGTGGGGTTCGTCGGGTCAAGGTGTTGCTGTGCCACGCCGGCGCCTCCGGGCGTCTATGAGCATCTCCTGGACGTTCCGCAGGGGCTGGCCTTCGGCGTCGGTCGCGTGCCGGGTCCACTCGCCGTCCGGCCCGAGGTGCCAGGACGCGGTGGTGTCGGACATGCCGGTCTCCAGCAACCGGTTGAGGGCCGCCCGGTGGGCCGGGTCGGTGACCCTGACCAGAGCCTCGATGCGGCGGTCGAGGTTGCGGTGCATCATGTCGGCGCTGCCGATCCACACCTCGGGCTCGCCGCCGTTGCCGAAGGCGAAGACCCGGGAGTGTTCCAGGAAGCGGCCGAGGACGGAACGGACCCGGACGTTCTCCGACAGGCCCGTCACGCCCGGGCGCACGGCACAGATGCCGCGCACCCAGATGTCGACCGGCACGCCCGCCTGGGACGCGCGGTACAGGGAATCGATGATTGCCTCGTCGACCATCGAGTTCACCTTGATGCGGACGAACGCGGGACGGCCCGCACGGTGGTGCTGGACCTCCTTGTTGATCCGCGAGATCAGGCCGTCGCGCAGGGACTTGGGCGCGACGAGGAGCCTGCGGTAGGTCTCGCGGCGCGAGTACCCGGACAGGCGGTTGAACAGGTCCGACAGGTCGGCGCCCACCTGGGCGTCCGCCGTGAGCAGACCGAGGTCCTCGTACAGCCGGGCCGTCTTGGGGTGGTAGTTGCCCGTGCCGACGTGGCTGTAGCGCCGCAGCGTGTCGCCCTCCTGGCGGACCACCAGGGACAGCTTGCAGTGGGTCTTCAGGCCGACGAGGCCGTAGACCACATGGCAGCCGGCCTCCTCCAGGCGCTTGGCCCACTTGATGTTCGCGTGCTCGTCGAAGCGGGCCTTGATCTCGACCAGGACAAGCACCTGCTTGCCGGCCTCGGCCGCGTCGATGAGCGCGTTGACTATGGGGGAGTCGCCCGACGTCCGGTACAGGGTCTGCTTGATGGCGAGGACGTCCGGGTCCTCGGCCGCCTGCTCCAGGAACGCCTGCACGGAGGTGGAGAAGGAGTCGTACGGGTGGTGCAGCAACACGTCCCGGCTGCGCAGCGCGGCGAATATGTCGGGCGCGGAGGCCGACTCGACCTCGGCCAGGTCGCGGTGGGTGCCGGCGACGAACTTCGGGTACTTCAGCTCGGACCGGTCGAGCGACGCGAGCCGGAACAGGCCGGTGAGGTCGAGCGGGCCCGGCAGCGGGTACACCTCGGCCTCGCTGATCTTCAGCTCGCGCACCAGCAGGTCCAGGACCTCGCGGTCGATGGACTCCTCGACCTCCAGGCGCACCGGCGGGCCGAAGCGGCGCCGCATGAGCTCCTTCTCCAGGGCCTTCAGGAGGTTCTCGGCGTCGTCCTCCTCGACCTCCAGGTCCTCGTTGCGCGTGACGCGGAAGGCGTGGTGCTCCAGCACCTCCATGCCCGGGAACAGCTCTTCCAGGTGCGCGGCGATGACGTCCTCGATGGGGACGTAGCGGCCGGGGCTGGACTCCAGGAGGCGGGAGAGCGACGGCGGCACCTTGACGCGGGCGAAGTGGCGGTGCCCGCTGACGGGGTTGCGCACCACGACGGCCAGGTTCAGGGAGAGGCCGGAGATGTAGGGGAAGGGGTGGGCCGGGTCGACCGCGAGCGGGGTCAGCACGGGGAAGATCTGGTGCCGGAAGAGGGTGAACAGGCGGGCCTGCTCCTTCTCCGTCAGCTCGTTCCAGCGGACCAGGTGGATGCCCTCCTCCGCGAGCGCGGGGGCGACGTCCTCGTGGAAGCAGGCGGCGTGCCGGGCCATCAGCTCGCGGGAGCGGGCCCAGATCATCTCCAGCACCTGGGTCGGCTGGAGGCCGGAGGCGGAGCGGGTGGCGACGCCGGTGTGGATACGGCGCTTCAGACCGGCCACCCGGACCATGAAGAACTCGTCCAGGTTGCTGGCGAAGATCGCCAGGAAGTTGGCGCGCTCCAGGAGGGGCGTGGTCGGGTCCTCGGCGAGTTCGAGCACCCGCTCGTTGAACGCCAGCCAGCTGCGCTCCCGGTCGAGGAAGCGGCCCTGGGGCAAGGGGGCGCCGTCGGTGGTCGCCTCCTCGTAGGCGTCGAGGTCGGCGTCGATGTCGGGTTCGAGGTCGGAGACCGAACCGGCCACGGTGCGCGACCGGTGCGCGGCGATGGAGCCGACGGAGGGCTGCGCGTGCTGGACCTGTGCCTGGGCGTTCTGCTGACTCATGGCCCCATTCTTCCGCGCTTCCAGCGATACGGGCGCGTCGGAAGACGCGGGCGGGAGCGTGGCGGGGAGACGTCGGGCGGCCCCGTTCCCCGCGGTCCCCTCGGGGGGCGGCGAAGGCTCTGGCACGGCGGGCTTCATTCGCCGAGCGTCGCAAGTCCGTCTGAACCAATGGTTACGGAGACATGGCGTGCGGGATATCGGGCAGCGGCTCCCGGACGTCCACCCGCCGGGAACGCACCTCCCCGCATGCCGGGACCGCACGTCCCTCCCCCCGTAGGAGGGACGTACGGCCCGGGGATCAGGAGGCCCGGTGGCGCAGCAGCCAGAAGGCGCCGGCGACGGCCATGGCCGCGAGGGTGAGGAGGAGGCCGCTCTCGACGTACTGAAGCGGCCAGAAGTGGGACGGAGGGTGGAAGGTCACCTCGGTCTCCGTGACGGACACCTGGGCGAACGAACGCGGGACCTCCCAGCCCTCCTTGGCCCGGGTGACCGTCTGCCAGAGGTCCTCGCGGTGGCGTTCCAGCAGGTTGTAGAGGCCCAGCGTGCCCACCAGGGCCGCCCCGGCCGCGGGCAGCGCCCGGCCGAACAGCAGCCCGGCGAGGGCGCCGAGGGCGAGGCCGGTCAGGGCGTAGGCGACGGCCGCCGGACCGGTGCCGATGAAGACGTCGGGGTAGTACCAGTCCCCGACCAGGTTCGGGTCGTCCTCGCCCCGGGCCCAGATCCCGAGCAGGACCACCGCGGTCGTGCCCGCCGTGAGCAGCGCGGCCGGTACGGCCAGCTTGGCGGCCAGCCACTGGGCCGGGGTGACGGACTGGGTCCAGGCCAGCTTGGCCGTGCCGTTCTCCAGCTCGCGGCCGATGAGGGCGCCGCCCGCCCAGGCGGCGACCGGGAAGATCAGCCAGGCCACGCAGGCGGTGACGAAGGCGATGCCGGTGGAGTAGGTCTCGTCCGCGGTGATCGCGTCGACCGCCGCGCAGGACGGCAGTCCGTCCGTGGGCGGGGTGGCGCAGCCGCTGGTGCCGCGTTCGGCGTCGTCCGCGAGGGCGGCCAGCCAGGTCAGGCCGACGGCGGCGGCGAGGAGGGCGAGGCCCCACAGCACGAGGGCGGCGCGGTGCAGCCGCAGGACCGCCCGGAACATGCCTCGGGTGGGCCCGGTGGCGGTGGGGGCGGTCATACGGCGGCTCCGGTACGGCGCCTCAGCAGCCAGAAGGAGGCCAGGACGGCCAGGGCCGCGACGGCGAGGACGAGGCCGGTCTCCATGAGCTGCAGGCCCCAGAAGTGGTCGGTGGGGTGGTAGTGGGCGTAGAAGCCGGTGATGTCGCGCTCACTGAGGCAGCCGGGCAGGCCCATGCAGTCCGGGATCGGGACATGGGCGCCCTTGCTGGTGAGGGCGCCGCCGTCGGCGATCATTCCGACGGTCTCGGGGTAGTCGTCGGTGGCGGTCGCCAGGTCGGCGGGCCACAGATGCGGACGCAGTTCGCCGATCCGGCTGCTCAGGGCCAGGACGGCCAGGGTGGCGGCGGCCAGGGCGGGCAGGGCGCGCCGCAGGAGGAGTCCGCCGAGGACGCCGACGGCGAGGGCGAGCAGGGTGTGGGCGGTTGCGGCGGTGCCGTTGGCGAGGAAGACGCTGTCGTCGTGCCAGGTGCGCAGGCCCACGGTCCGGTGCAGCTCCGGGTCGGAGGACCAGACCAGGCGGTGCAGCAGGGTGAGGGTGAGCTGGCCGGCGGTGAGCAGCGCGGCCGGTACGGCCAGCTTGGCGGCCAGCCAGTGGGCCGGGGTGACGGACTGGGTCCAGGCCAGCTTGGCGGTGCCGTTCTCCAGCTCGCGGCCGATGAGGGCGCCGCCCGCCCAGGCGGCGACGAGTACGGGAGCGAGCGCCATCAGGGACTCCGCGACACGGAGGATGTCGTCGTACCGTCCGAGGGCGGGGCCCGTGAAGTCGCAGCCGAGGCCCGGCTGCCCGGAGCCACACCCCATCGCGCGGTACTCGGCCCAGGCGGCGTCCGCACCAGGCCCGGCCACCCACACCAGCCCGCCCGCGACCACGGCCACCAGCATCAGCCAGAACAGCAACGCCGACTGATGCACCCGCAGCACGACCCACACCATCCCGCGCGACCCACGGCCACGCCCCGCGACACCGGTCGCGGGCGCGATCAGGGCGGTCATACGGCGGCCTCCCGCATGTCGCACGCGTCCGCCCGGAAGTTCTCGTGGTCGGGGGGCGTCTGGGGTCGGGGGGTGGGGGCTGCGGCGGTGGCGGGTTGCCTGGTCGTGGTGCTTGGGGCGGTCTTGT
>NZ_JBSFOK010000002.1:32016-126239 GCF_053587635.1 Streptomyces sp. NPDC003635
CGGAAGTTCTCGTGGTCGGGGGGCGTCTGGGGTCGGGGGGTGGGGGCTGCGGCGGTGGCGGGTTGCCTGGTCGTGGTGCTTGGGGCGGTCTTGTGGTGGGGGTCGTGGGCGTCCGCCCGGAAGTTCTCGTGGTCGGGGGGCGTCTGCGGTCGGGGGGTGGGGGCCGCGGCGGTGGCGGGTTGCCTGGTCGCGGCATGCGGGGCGGCCGTGTCGTTGGGGTCGTGCGCGTCCGGCCGGCGGCTCTCGCGGCTGAGGCCCCGAAGCCTGTGCGGCGCGGCGCCGGTCGCTCGCGAGCGCGACCGGAAGCCCTTGTGGCCGGGGGCCTGTCGCCGGTGCGGCGCGGCGCCCGGCGCTCGCGCGATCACGGCGGTCATACGGCGGCCTCCTGGGTCTCGGTCACGGTCAGGGCCGGCGCCTCGGGGGCGCGCAGGTGGGCGAGGACCAGCTCCTCCAGGGTCGGCTCGGTCGGCTGGAGGCCGGGGGCCAGGGGGCCCTCGGGGCGGATCAGCGCCGTGAGCTGGCGGCCCGTCGTGCGGGACTCGACGACCGTGTGCGGGGCGAGGGAGTCCTCGGCGCGGCCGGTGACGAGGGTGTGCGCGGCCAGGACGTCCTCCAGGGGGCCGGCGAGCCGGACCCGGCCGGAGCCGAGCAGCAGCAGGTGGTCGCAGGAGCCCTCCAGCTCCGCCACCACGTGCGAGGACATGACAACCGTAGTGCCGTGTTCGGCCGCGTCCGCCATCAGCGTGCCGGTGAGCTGGTGCCGGGCGAGCGGGTCGAGGTCGGCCATCGGCTCGTCCAGGAGCAGCAGTTCGGGGCGCTTGCCGAGGGCGAGCGCCAGCGCGACCCGGGTGCGCTGGCCGCCGGAGAGCGTGCGGATCTTGCAGGACGGGTCCAGATCGCCCTCGGCGACGATCCGCTCGGCGACCGCCGCGTCCCAGCGCCCGGGGTTCAGCTCCCGCCCGAACCGCAGCATGGCGGCGACGGTGAGCTGGGGGTGCAGGGGCTTGTCCTGGGCGACGTAGGCGATGCGCTCGCGGGCCTCGGCCGGGCTGGTGCCCAGCACGCTGATGCTCCCCTCGCTCGGCCGGAGCAGCCCGGCGGCGAGGGCGAGCAGCGTGGACTTCCCGGCGCCGTTGGGCCCGACGACGGCACAGATCCGTCCGACGGGGAGCCGGAACTCGCAGCCCTCCAGGGCGCGCTTGCCACGCCGGCCGAATCTCCTGCCGAGTCCGGCCGCCGCCATGGCGGTGTCGGTCATGCCTCGTCCCCCTTGAAGTGCTCTTCCAGTACGGCCGTGAACAGGGCCGCGACGTCGTCGTGCTCCAGGCCCGCCGCTCGCGCCCGCACCGCCCAGTCCGTGAGTTCCGCGTGCAGCGGGGAGTCGGCGGGCGCGGCGCCCAGGGACTTCCGCACGAACGTGCCGAGCCCGCGGCGGGCCTCGACCAGACCCTCGCGCTCCAGCTCGCGATAGGCCTTCAGGACGGTGTTCGGGTTGATGGCGGTCGCCTCCACGACCTCCCGTGCGGTGGGCAGCTTGTCCCCCGGTGCCAACAGGCCCAGGCGCAGGGCCTGTTTGGTCTGCTGGACGATCTGCAGGTAGGTGGCGACGCCGCTGCGCCGGTCGATGCGGTACTCGACCACCCGCTCCACCACCCTTTCACTAATTGAGTAGTGAAAGGGTGGTGCAAGTGGAGCCCGAAAGTCAAGCCGTGATTCCGTGAACCGGTCCTGGGGGCTCGTCCGATGAGGTGACGTGAGCGAAACGAGAAGCGACGGGGAACTGCTGCGTGCCGTCGCGGCGGACAGGGACCGGCGCGCCTTCGAGGAGCTGTACCGGCGGTTCGCCCCCTGGCTGACCGCACGGCTGCGCAGCCGGTGCGCCGACCCCGGGATCGTCGACGACGTCGTACAGGAGACGTTTCTCCAGGTGTGGCGGGGGACCGCGAAGTACCGGGAGGACGGGTCCACCGCAGATCCAGCCGGGTGGCTGTGGCGGATCGGGTCTCGGCGTCTCGTCGACGTGCTGCGCGGCGACGGCGCCCGGGGCCGACTGCGGCAGGCGCTGGCCCGGCTGCGGCACCGGGAGGAGGTGTCCGCCGAGGAACGCGTGCTCGCGGGGGTGGAGCACGGGGACCTCGCGGGGGCGCTGGTCCGGCTCTCACCGGAACTGCGCGCGGTGCTCCAGGCCACGGTCGTCGACGGGCTGACCACCCGGGAGGCGGCCGTGGTGCTGGGCATCCCGCCCGGGACCGTCAAGACACGGGCGATGCGGGCCCGGAAGCAACTGCGGGAGGCGCTGGCATGACCTGGCACGTATCCGAAGAGGACCTGCGGGCCTACGCCCGGGCCGAGCTGGCGGCGCCCCTGCTCTGGTCCGCCGATACCCACCTCGCCGCCTGCGCCGAGTGCCGGGCCGGCCTCGCCGAGCTGAGCGACCCCGTCGACCTCGGCTGGGAGCGGCTCGACGCCGAACTGGACGCGCCCCGGCCGGGCCTCGTCGAGGGGCTGCTGCTGCGGCTCGGCGTCGCCGACCACACCGCGCGCCTGCTCGCGGCCACGCCGGTGCTCCGCCACTCCTGGCTGGCGTCGGTGGTGGTCCTGCTGCTCATGACGGTCGGTGTGGTGTACACCGCCGGCAACGTGACCCTCTTCCTCGCCCTCGCCCCGCTGCTGCCGCTGGCCGGGGTCGCGCTCAGCTACGGACCCGCGCTGGACCCGACGTACGAGATGGCCGTCGTCTCCCCGGTGCACGGGTTCCGGCTGCTGATGATCCGTACGACCGCCGTACTCGCCACCGGACTCGGCCTCAACGGCGTGGCGACGCTCGCCCTGCCCGCCTACGGTCTGCGCGCCCTCGCCTGGCTGCTGCCCGCCCTCGCCCTCACCGCCACCGCGCTCGCCCTCACCCCACGGCTCGGCCCGGTCCTCGCGCCCTGCCTGGTAGGCGGGGTGTGGGTGGCCGTAGTCGCGGCGGCCCAGGCGCGCGACACGGAACAGCTCATCCCGTTCACCGCCGCCGGCCAGGCCACGGCCGCCGCGATCGCCGCCCTCGCGGTCGGCCTGCTCTACCTCGTACGTGACCGATTCGACGTGTTCCCCAGGAGCGCCGTATGACCTTCACCGTCTCCGCCGCGGGCCTCAGCCTGCACTACGGCGGCACCCGTGCCCTCGACGACGTGTCGCTGGGGCTCACCCCGGGCGTGACCGGGCTGCTCGGGCCCAACGGCGCCGGAAAGACCACCCTGTTGCGGGTGCTCGCCACCGCCGTGCCCGCACAGCGCGGCTCCTTCACCGTGCTCGGGCACGACCCCGGTTCGGCGCGCGGACGCCAGGAGGTGCGGCGGCGGCTCGGCTATCTGCCGCAGACGCCCGGCTTCCACCCGGACTTCACCTCCTTCGAGTTCGTCGACTACGTCGCGATCCTCAAGGAACTCCACCAACGTGCGGCCCGCCACCGCGAGGTGCGCCGCGTCCTGGACGAGGTCGGCCTGGGCGACGTACGCGGCAAGAAGATCAAGAAGCTGTCCGGCGGTATGCGGCAGCGGGTCGCGCTCGCCGCGGCCCTCGTCGGTGACCCCGGGTTCCTGGTCCTCGACGAGCCCACCGTCGGGCTCGACCCCGAACAGCGCATGCGGTTCCGGGAGTTGATCGCGCGGGCCGGTGAGGGGCGGACCGTGCTGCTGTCTACCCACCAGACCGAGGACGTGGCGATGCTCTGCCACCGCGTCCTGGTGATGGCCGGCGGCCGGATCCACTTCGACGGCACCCCCGCCGAACTCACCGAGCGCGCGGCCGGCCGGGTGTGGAGCGGCGCCGAGCGCGCCCCGCACGCCATGGCGGGCTGGCGCACCGGCGCCGGCACCTTCCGCAACGTGGGCGATCCACCGCCCGGCGCCGAACTCCTCGAACCCACCCTGGAGGACGGCTACCTGCTCACCCTCGACGGCCAGGGCCTGGCGGTGACGGCATGACCACGACCCTCGAGCGACCCCCTGTGGTCTCCCGGTCCGCCGCCTCCGGCACGTCCGTCCTCGCACTCGCCCGGGTCGAGGCGCGCAGGCTCCTGCTGTCGGTCCCGGTCCTGGTCGCCTTCGCGGTGTACGGGGCCTGGATCGTCTGGACCACCCGCGACTCCTACGGCGGTTTCCCCGCCCTCCAGGACGCCGACCGCGCCACCCAGAGCGCGCCCCTGCTCGTCGCCCTCGCGGTCCTGCTGAGCGTGAACCTGGCCGTGCTGCGCGCCAGGCGCCGCGACACCGAACGGCTCTTCGGCGTGCTGGTTGTCAGCACCTGGCGCCGCTCGCTCGCCCATGTGCTGTCCGTCGTGCCCGCCGCGCTGCTGACCGCCGTGGGCGTGGGCCTGCAGTTCGGCTGGGAGGCGCTCAAGCCGGGTGCCGTGGGACACGGTTCACCGGCCGAGCTGCTGGTCGGACCGCTGACGGTGCTGCTGTTCGGCGCGCTCGGCGTCCTGCTGGCCCGGCTGCTGAAATCGCCCTTCGTGGGCCCGCTCCTGGTCGTGTTCTTCCTCTTCTTCCTGGTCCTCGGTGTGGCCCCGGGCGACGGCGAGTCGGGGACCCGCTGGCTGACCCCGGTGGTCGGCGAGAGCAGTTCCGAGTCGCTCCCCTCCGACCTGCTGGGCCGCCCGGCCGCCTGGCACGCCCTGTACCTGCTGGGCCTCGGCCTCACGGTCGGCGTCCTCGCGGTGGTGGCCGGTGGCGGCCACCGCGTCCGGGCCCTCTATCCCGCCCTCGGCGTCGCGGTCGCCCTGACCCTGATCGGCGCGGTCGCCCAGTCCGGGGGGACTCCGGCCTCCCTCACGGCGGCCCGCGAGAAGGCCACGTTCGACCCGGAACAGGAGTGCGTGCAGCGCGGGCGGTCGACGTACTGCGCGTATCCGGAGTGGACGCCCCGGATCGGCACCTGGGCGCAGGTGGTGGACGAGGTCTCGGGCCTCGCCGGCGGCAGCGCCCACGACCAGCCGCTCCACGTCCGCCAGCGGGTGGAGGCGCGGTACGGCCTGTCCGGCGACGGCGCACTGGACCCCTCCGGCACCGCGCACGAGGTCACCGTCGGCACCCGCTGGGGCGGACCCCGGGTGCCCGAGTTCTCCTCGGCCGTCGCCACCGTGCTGGTGACCGGGAAGGAGCGGGGGGCCAACGAACTGTGCGACGGGCGGGTGGTCACCGTGATGTGGCTGGCCCTCGGCTGGCAGGACGCACCGATGGACGCGCTGCGGGCGGTCCGCCTCGACGACAGCGTCTCCGGCGCGGCGGTCGTGCTCTCCCCGACGAACCCGCTGTACATGTCCGAGGGCCAGACCGAGGTCGTACGGCGGCTGCTCACCCGCCCGAAGGCGGAGGTGACGGCGCTGGTGAAGCGGCACTGGACCGAGCTGACGACACCGGGGCTCACCACGGCCGAGGCCGCCGAGTTGGTCGGGGTGAAGGGGATCACGGAGAAGGACGGATGCGAGGAGTGATCCGGTACGTCGGGCGTACGGTGCCCTGGCGGGCGCTCGGCGCCGGGGCCGCCGCGGGACTCGCGCTGACCGGCTCGGCGCGGCTGTTCCCCGAGGCCTTCACACCCTGGCTCACGTTGAACGCCCTGCGCGCCGCGGCCCTGGCCTTCGCCCTGGGCCTGGCCTTCCTTCTGGACGACCCGGCCCGTCACACGACGGCGACGGTGCCGGTACGGCGGCCCGTCCGGCAGGCCCTGCG
Organism: Streptomyces sp. NPDC003635; assembly: GCF_053587635.1. Taxonomy (NCBI): domain Bacteria; kingdom Bacillati; phylum Actinomycetota; class Actinomycetes; order Kitasatosporales; family Streptomycetaceae; genus Streptomyces; species Streptomyces sp. NPDC003635. The sequence continues at coordinate 37,734 of NZ_JBSFOK010000002.1, forward strand.
CCTGGCGTGGGTGGTGCCTTTCGCAGGCCTGTTCTGGACTTCGGCGGTGCTGCTGGTCCCTTCCGAACTACGGCCCCCGGTGGGCGCGGTCACCCTGGAGGCGGGCGCCGCGTGGCTGCTCGCGCCGGCGGTGTCGGCGGCCTGGATCAGACGCTCCGAGGAGCCGGAACCCGGGGTGGGCGTGGGAGCGGGCCTGCTGACGGCGGGGGTGCTGGCGGCGCTGTTCGTACCGGACCTGTTCGTGGGGGTGGGGGATCCGGGGTGGGCGGACGCCCATCAGTGGTGGGCGCTGGTGGTGGCGGGGGCGGTGGCGGGCTGGACCTGGTGGTCGAGGGAGCCGGTACGCACCTGGGGTCGCGGGGAACCGCACGGCCGGCCCCCGCGCACCAGCGGCCGAGGGACTACGTCTCCGTGCGGTACATCAGGTCCGTCTCGTAGGTACTGAACCCCATCCCCTCGTACACGGACACCGCGGCCTTGTTGTCGGCGTCGACGTACAGCATCACCGTGGGCAATCCCTGCGCCGCGAGATGGCGCAGCCCGATCGCGGTCAACGCCTTCCCCAGCCCACCCCCCTGCGCCCCCGGCCGCACACCGAGGACGTACACCTCGCCCAGCCCCTCCTCGGCGTGCACCTTGGTCCAGTGGAACCCGATCAGCTCACCGGCCCGCTCCGCCAGGAAGAACCCCGAGGGATCGAACCACGGCTCGGCCTTGCGGTCGTCGAGGTCCCGCTGCGTGAGAGAACCCTGCTCCGGGTGGTGGGCGAAGGCCGCGGCGTTCACCGCGAGCCACGCGGCGTCATCCTGTCCCGGCACAAAGGTACGAACCGTCACATCCGCGGGCAGACCGGGCTCGGGCAGGGACAGGTCCGCCAACGGCCGCCGCATCTGCCGCAGTTCCCGGAACAGGGTCAGCCCCAGCACCTGCGCCAGGTGACGCGCCGCCGAGTGACCCCCGTGGGCCCACACCCGCAGCCGCTTGCCGGACGCGGCGAGGAGGGCGGAACCCAGCGCCCGCCCGTGCCCGTGACCCCGATGGGCCGGGTGGACGACCAGCTCGGCGGCCGGCGCCTCCACCGGATCGGTGTCCTCCAGCTGGGCGTACCCGACGAGTTCGGAGCCCGCGGTGAGCAGCAGATGCGCCACGCCCTCGCGCTCGCCGCCGCGCAGCTGCAGCCGTCCCTGTTCGGACACCGCCTGCTGGCCGTCGGTGCGGGCGGCCTCGGCGAGCAGCGCCAGCACCGCCTCGGTCTGCTCGGGGGCGAGTGCGGAGTAGGTCTCGATGGAGCGGCCCCCACCGGGCCGTGCGGTGTCGTCGCTGGTCATGCGTACGAGGGTAAGCCGCGGGGGAGTCAGACCGACGGAAACCATGATGTAACCCGGAACCACCTTCCGCGCTACGCGCGTTGACTCTAGGCTGCGCCGGGGCGATCTACCGCCCTCACATGACTTCTCTTCCGCTTCGTACGACTCACAGGGGGGCGTATGCCAGCCATGTCCACGCAGCAACGGCACCGTCGCAGACGCCGGACGCTCATCCTCACCGCCGCCGCGGGCCTCGCCACCGTCGGCGCCCTGGCCGCCGCACTGCCGGCCACCGCGACCGCGGACGAGGGCGCCAAGGGCGGCTCGTACAGCCGCTACCAGGACGTCCAGCTGCTGTCCTTCAACGACCTGCACGGCAACCTGGAGCCGCCGTCCGGCTCCTCCGGCCGGGTCACGCACCTCAACGAGGACGGCACCACCCAGACCATCAACGCGGGTGGTGTCGAGTACCTCGCCACCCACCTGCGCCAGGCCCGCGAGGGCAACAAGTACTCCATCACCGCGGCCGGCGGTGACATGGTCGGCGCCTCCCCGCTGATCTCGGGCCTCTTCCACGACGAGCCCACCATCGAGGCGCTGAACAAGCTGGACCTCGACGTCACGAGCGTCGGCAACCACGAGTTCGACGAGGGCCCGGCGGAGCTGAAGCGCCTCCAGTACGGCGGCTGCCACGAGACGGCCGGCTGCTACACCGACGAGGAGTTCGCGGGCGCCGACTTCCCCTACCTCGCGGCGAACGTGCTGAACGAGAAGACCGGCAAGCCGCTTCTCAAGCCGTACTGGGTGTGGAAGAAGAAGGACGTCAAGATCGGCTTCATCGGCGTCACGCTGGAGGACACCCCCGGTGTCGTCTCCGCCGAGGGCGTCAAGGGCCTGAAGTTCAAGGACGAGGTCGAGACGATCAACAAGTACGCCCGGGAGCTCCAGCGCCAGGGTGTGCGGTCGATCGTCGCGCTGATCCACGAGGGCGGGGCCCCGGCCTCGCAGGCGTACAACTACGACTGTGACTCCCCGGGCGCCGGTGACGGCATCTCCGGACCGATCGTCGACATCGCCAAGAACATCACCCCGCAGGTCGACGCGCTGGTCACCGGCCACACGCACGCGGCCTACGCCTGCACGATCAACGACCCGTCGGGCAAGCCCCGCACGGTCACCTCGGCCGCGTCCTTCGGCCGTCTCTACACGGACACGACGCTGACGTACGACCGGTGGACGGGTGACATCGCCCGTACGGCCGTGAAGTCGACGAACCACGTGGTCACCCGGGACGTCGCCAAGGCGACCGACATGACCGAGCTGATCACCAGGTGGAACACCCTCGCGGCGCCCATCGGCAACCGCGCGATCGGCTACATCTCCGCCGACGTCCCGAGCACCGGCACCGAGTCCCCGATGGGCGACCTGATCGCGGACGCTCAGCTGGCGCACGGCAGGCAACTGGACCCCGGGACCGACCTGGCGCTGATGAACCCGGGCGGTGTGCGGGCCGGTCTGACCTACGCGGCCAAGGGCACCGAGGGCGACGGCGTGGTGACCTACGCCGAGGGCTTCACGGTCCAGCCGTTCTCCAACACGGTGAACCTCCAGGACTTCACCGGCGCCCAGCTCATCCAGGTGCTCAAGGAGCAGGTCAGCGGCTCGAACGCGAGCGCGCCGAAGATCCTGCAGCCGTCGGCGGGTCTGACGTACACGCTGGACATGACGAAGACCGGCGCCGACCGTGTGGTGACGGACTCGATTCTGCTGAACGGCTCGGCCATCGACCCGGCGGCCACCTACCGCGTCGCGACCAACAGCTTCCTCGCGGGCGGCGGCGACGGCTTCACCACGCTGGGCCAGGGCACGAACGACCTGGTCGGCTCGGATGACCTGACGGCGCTGGAGCAGTACCTGACGGCGAACTCCTCGGCCACCAACCCGATCGCGCCGCCGGCGGCGAACCGGATCACGATCGTGAGCTGAATCGCAAACAAGGGGTAACGGTTGCGGGTGGGGTCGGTGCGCATGGTCGGATGGATCGATGCGTACCCCCCACCACGTAGACACGCATCCCCTGCACGGAGGCGAGCATTTTCCGGTCGAGGCGTCGGCGGACGACTCGACCGAGGAGCCCTGGGCTCCGCCCAACCATCGCCGCGGCGGCAGGCGTCGCCGCCGCCGCGGCCGCCTCGCGGGTCTGCCGCTCGCGGCGAAGGCGGTGATCGGCCTCTCGGCCGTCACCGCCTTCCTGCTTCTGGCGGACCGCTGGGCCCTGCTCTACGCCGAGCACCGGGCCGCGGACGCCCTCAAGGACCGCATGAACCTGACCACCGCTCCCGAGGTGGAGATCGGCGGCTTCCCCTTCCTGACCCAACTGGCCGACGAACGCCTGGAGTCGGTGCGCGTCACGGTCCCCGACGTGGCCGCGGACCGGGTGTCCCTGGCGAAGGTGACGGCGACGGCATCGGACGTACGGCTGGCCACGGACGGTGCCTCGATACGCGGCCTGAGCGTCCCGTCGATGGACGGCGACGTGCTGCTGTCCTTCGCGGACCTCGGGCGTGAACTGGGCGCCTCCCAGGTCAAGTTCAGCGCCGACGGCCCGGACCGGGTCCTGGCGCGCGGTGTGCTGCCGGTCGCCGGACACGATCTGCGGCTGCGGGCACGGGCGCGCATCGGGAGGGACGGCGCCGGCGGCCTTGCCACCGAGATCGGCGGCATACGGCTGGATGTGGGCGAGTTGGCGACGTACCGCCCCGGAACCCGCGCCTCGGAGGGCCTGCACCTGAAGCGCGCGACCGCCGCCCGCCTCGCGAAGGAGACGCGGAAGGCGAAGGCGTTGCTGTCGGTGCCGTCGGTGGCGCGCAGTCTGGGGCTGCCGGAGGCGGCGGCACGGGAGGCGCTGCGCTCGGACGCGGAACTGTCGAAGCTGACGGGAACGCCTCGCTTCGTCCAGCAGGCGACGCGGGTGAACCTGATCGACCTGGCGCTGGAGCATCCCGGGGTCCTGGAGCGCCTGGGTCTGGACCCGGGGCTCATGAAGGCACTGCCCGGACTGACCCGCCCGGCCCTGGCGGACCGCCTCTCCCTCGGTTTCCGGCTCCCCGAGCCGCCGCCGGGCGGGGAACTGCGGCTGACGGACGTCCGGGTGGAGGAAGAGGGGATCAGGGTGCGTCTCGCCGGGGCGGGTCTGGATTTCCCGTAATAAGTCCTGTGTGAATTGGCGAATGGTTCCCGAGGCGGCCTGAAATCCGATCTCAGTGGCTATTAATGCAGCTCTAACCGGAATTGGTGATTTTCGGGTTCTGGATCTCGTAGTGTTTTCCATGTCGAAAGCGAAAGCCGTGGACGACATGAAAGCGAAAAGGAGAACCCGATGAGCTTCCACAAGGTCACCCCGGTCAGGAAGAACCGCAAGCCCGCCGCCCCGGCCGAGAAGCGTGCTGCTCGGCCGACGCCGAAGAAGCAGGCCCGGAACCGCCGCCCGGTGGGCCACCAGGGCTGAGGCCGACGCCACGAGGCGGGACCCGGGGATTCCCTCTCCGGGCCCCGCCTCGGCCATGTCCAGGCAGGTCCATGTCCAGGCAGGTCCATGTCCAGGCAGGTCCATATCCGGTCAGGTCCGAAGGGAATGCGAGTATGCGGGAGACCAGAGAATCCTTCGCCCGTTTCTGGCCGCTGACGAGAGGCGACCGGCGATGGTTGGCTGTGATTCTGATGTGCGTGACGCTGTCCGCGCTCGCCGAAACGGCCGCGATTCTGCTGTTCGCCGAGCTGACGGATCACGCGCTGAAGGCGGGCTCGCTGTCGGCGTTCTGGGCCCCGGCGGGGCAGTGGCTCGCCGTGGCGGTCCTGGGGGCGGCGGTCGGCTACGCCGGCAACTCACTGGCGACCTGGACGGCGGAGAGATTCGTCAGGCGCCTGCGGGCGCAGGTGTTCACGCACGTTCAATCCCTCTCCCCGCACTTCTTCCAGAAGCACCGCCGGGGCGACCTGGTGGAGCGCCTGACGGGAGACGTCGAGGCCATCGAACAGATGGTGGTGTCGGGGGCGGTAGGGGCTTTCTCGGCAGCCTTCTCCGCGCTGTTCTACGCGGCGGCGGCGCTGTGGCTGCGGTGGGACCTGGCGCTGGTGACGTTCGTCCTGGCGCCGCTGTTCCTCCTGGCGGCCAGGGGTTTCGTGAGCCGTGTCCGCTCGACGTCCCGGGAGGAACGGGTGGCGGACGGGGCGATCACGTCGGTGGTCGAGGAGTCCCTGGGCAATGTGGTGCTGACACAGGCGTACAACCGGGGCGGGGCCGAGTCGAGGCGGCTGGACCAGGAGGCCCGGGCCTGGATGAAGGCGTCGGTGCGCGGAGCGCGCCTGAGCGAGCTGTACGAACAGTTCGTGGAAGTGGTGGAGACGCTCTGCGTCCTGACGGTGATCGGCCTGGGCGTCTGGGAGATCTCCGCGAACCGTATGACTTTGGGTGAACTGCTGGCCTTCGCGGCCTTCATCGGCTACCTGTACCCGCCGGTGCGGAGCCTGGGACAACTGGGCCTGACCCTGACGGCGGCGACGGCGGGCGCGCAGCGGCTGGGCGAGATCCTGGACGAGCGCCCGGCGGTGACGGACCCGACGGAACCGGTGGGGGCGTGGCCGGTACGGGGCCGGCTGAGCGTGCACGGGGCATCGTTCCGCTACCCGGGCGCGGCTCCCGACTCCCTCCACGACGTGACACTGACGGCGTCCCCGGGCGAACTGGTCCTGGTGACGGGCGCGAGCGGGGCGGGCAAGTCGACGCTGACGAAGCTCCTGACGAGGTTCTACGACCCGACGCGGGGCACGATCCGCCTGGACGGGGTGCCGCTGACGGACGTACCGCTGGAGTTCCTGCGCGAACAAGTGACGCTGCTGCCGCAGCAGACCCTGATCCTGACGGGAACGATCCGCGACAACATCGCGTGCGGCCGCGAGGACGCGACGGAGGACGACATCGAGGGGGCGGCGAGGGCGGCAGCGGCGCACGACTTCATCACATCCCTCCCGGCGGGCTACGACACCCGCATTGCCCCCGGCACGGCGGCCCTCTCGGGAGGCCAGCTGCAACGCATAGCGATAGCCCGGGCGATGCTCCGCTCCTCCCCGGTCCTCATCCTGGACGAACCGACAGCGGGCCTGGACGCGCCGGCCGCCCACCAGGTGATCCGCCCCCTGCGGCGCCTGATGTCGGGCCGCACGACCATCCTGATCACCCACGACCTGACCCTGGCCCCGGACGCGGACCGCATCCTGGTCCTGAAGGACGGCCGCCTGGCGGAAACGGGGACGCATGAGGAGTTGCTGGGGAGGGACGGGACGTATGCGCTGCTGGCGGGGGCGGCGTCGACGGAGGGCACTTTGGTCCTCAGGGCGGGTCAGCAGCCGTCGCACGCTTGACACTTGAGGGGTGTTTTTGCAGGTCATTCACTCTTGGTGGTGATCGACAAGGTGTGCTGCGAGAACGTCTCCCGGTATTCATGAGGCCCGTCGTCCTGGACCTCAAGGGAGTCGCTCCGTGAACAAGGAGCTGCGTACACGTTTGCTGCACGGGTCTGCCGCCGCGTTAGCCGCCGCGACTCTGGTGCTCTCCGCCACCCCCACGCACGCGACCTCCGCGGCCACCTCCGTGGGGCTGCCCGGCGGCAACAGGATCGTGATCAACGCCTGGCACTGCGCGCTCTACGCCAACGCCTGCGACTGGAAGGCGTCGACGAAGATGTCCGGCACCAACCCCAGGCGGGCGAAGTGGATCCAGAACCGCGCCGAGCTGAAGGCACACGGCGTCGGTGTCTCCATCACGATCTCGAAGAACCCCGAGGCCACGCTGACCATGGTCAGCAAGTCCCTGGGCGTGGTGCGCTGGAAGAACACCCGCGCCAGCATCTCCGACACGTACGGCCAGATGCGCCCGAGCAAGTCGACCCTCTACGTGTCGACCCGCAGTTGTGGCTCGGCGCAGGTGACCGGCGCGATCAAGGTCAGCGAGAAGTGCGCTTACGCGGGCGCCTCCTGAGCTGTGCCGGGCCGGTCGTGGCCGTCACGCTGCTCGCGTCGTGCGCATCGGGCACCGAGCAGGTGAGATCACCGGGAGAGCCTGTGTCCCGGCAGTTCGAGCTCCTGGTCAGCGCACAGAACGGCTACCACTACCCGCCGTTCCTGCGGGACCAGCCCGCGCCTCCCGAGGCACAGTCCTATGCGCTGCGGACCCTGTCCGAGCTGGGCCGAAGCCCCAGGGCGAGCGCGTCCGCGGACCGGGTCGCAGCGCTGCGCCGGGGTGCGTTGGCGGCGTCGCCGCTGTGGGGCCGTGACTGGCTGGTCCCCCTGCGTCGGGCCGGTGCCCCTGAAGCGCTCGGCGCGGCGGACGCGCGTGCCGTGCGGAAGTTCAGGGCGAAGGGCGGCTGGTACGTCGACCCCGCGCTCGGCGACGACACGGTGGCGGCCCGGCTGGGTGCCACCTGGGCGGCACTCGACGTACTCGAAGCCCTCGGGCGGCTGCGGGATCTGTCGGCCGCCGACCGGGCCGCCACCGTCCGCTGGTTGCGCTCACGCGTCAGGACGGGCCTGCCGCTCGACCGGAGTGCCGCGCTGGCGAGTTCGCTGCGCCTGTTGGACGAGCCCGTCCCCGCCGCCCTCACCTCGATCGCCGCTCCCGGAACCGGCGATTGGGCGACTCTGACACCCCACGGCCGAGCGGACCGGCTCAACGACACGTACCACTACGTCCTGATCCAGGAGGCGGCCGGCCGGCGGCCCGACATCGACCGCGCGACCTGGGAGGCGGTGCTCCGGGAGGGCGCGGACACCCTGCCGTACGAACAGCTCTACTACCTCGCGCACGTGGTCAAGGCGGCCGGTGCGTCCCGCGAGGTGTTCGCACCGGTGGTGCGGCGGCTCGAGAAGGAGCGACTCGACGACGGGACGGTGCGAGACCCCGCTGCCTATGTCGGAAACCCGGAGGCCTCCGTGTTCGTCGAGCGACTGCGGGCCGTCGCGGGCCGGCCCCGCACAGACCCCCGTCTTCTCGCGGCCCTCGACCACGACGAGAGGTCCGGCAACGCGAGCCAGGACGGAACCGAACGTCTCAGTCGGGCGGCGTTGCGCAGGCTCGCGGGCGGCGACACCGGCGAGGACGCCCGAGTGCTCTGCGCCGACAGCGCGCTGCTGCCCAGGATCGTGACCCGGCACAACGCAACACAGTGGCAGCGCACGGCCCTCAACTGCGCCGACGCCGGAGCGGACATCGGCAGCCCCGAGGTCCGGGAGTGGAAACCGAGCACGCCGGACACGGCGGTGGCGGCGGCCACGGTGGTCGTGGGCCTGTCCGACATCGGACGACGGGCGCGCGGCACCTTCCGGATCGCCGCACCCGATCTGCGGCGGTGGGCTCTGCGCCCGGAGCGCTTCGCCGCCCTCTACGACTACAGCCTGGTGGTCCGGGCGTACGCGCTCCTCGACGGAGCACTGGACGCGCCCTTGCGCGCCGCTCTGCGGGCCGGCGTCACCCCGTACCGGGGCTGTCCGGGCCTGCCCGATCTGTACCAGGTGGGCGCCGGAGACCCCGCCTGTGACCTCAAGACCACCTGGGGCGTGTGGACGTTGGACCGGCAATTGCGCGGGGCCATGGGCTGGGGCCCGGGACAAGGAAACGAACACAGGACGGGAGCACGTCGGTGAGCGCGTTGCTGCGGGCGGAGGGCGTGGGCAAGGCCTACACCCTGCGTGGAAAGAGGGTCGACATCCTTCGCGATGTCGAACTCGTCGTGCCGGAAGGGAAGGTGTCGGCGCTGGTCGGCCGTTCGGGGTCGGGCAAGAGCACGCTGCTGCACATCCTCGGGCTGCTCACCCCGCCGGACGAGGGCCGAGTCTTCGCGGGGGACGCGGACACCTCGGGCCTCGGCGACTCTGCACTCGCCGACCTGCGGCGGTCCCGGCTGGGGTTCGTCTTCCAGGCGTACAACCTGCTGCCGCAGCACACGGCCCTGCGCAACGTCGTGCTGCCGTTCCTCGGCCGCCCGAGCGAAGGCGAGGCCCGTGCCCGGAGCCTCCTGGACCGGGTCGGGCTCGCCGAGCGCGCCGACCACCTTCCCGGCGAGCTGTCGGGAGGCGAGCAGCAGCGGGTCGCGCTGGCTCGCGCGCTGATCAACGACCCGCCGGTCGTGCTGGCCGACGAACCCACCGGCAACCTCGACAGCCGCAGCGAGCGGATGCTTCTCGCGCTCTTCCGTGAACTGGCGGAGGAGGGGCGGGCGGTCCTGCTGGTGACGCACAACCAGGCCGTGACAGAGGCGGCGGATGTCGTGCACCGCCTCGACTCCGGCGCGCTGGTGACCGAGGGGAGTGCCGCATGAGCGTCTTCGCGCTGGCGGTGGCCAACGTGCGCGCCCTGCGCCGCCGCCTGTACGGGCTCACGGCACTGGTTGCCGTGGCCGCGGCCGTCTGCCTCGGTGCCCTGGGCATCGCGGACCGGGCGCAGAGCGTCACGGACACCGGCGTCCGGGAGAGCGCGGCCAACCGCAGCATCACCGTCGACCGTCCCGAAGGGCGCCCCGGCACCCCGCAGTTGACCGACCGTACGGCCGCGCGCCTGGCCAAGCTGCCGAACGTGGTGTCGGTGCAGCACCGGGCCCAGGTGTCGTTCGGCGTGGCGAGTGAGGCCGGTGCCACCGCCCTGCTGTACGCGACGACTTACCGCTCCGCAGTCCCTCCGCCCGTGACCAAGTCCGTACGCAAGGAGCTCTTCCCCCTGAAACCGGGGGAGATCGTGGCACCGGCAGCCTCTCAAGGAGTGAACCTGAGCAGGCTGGTGGGCACCGAGATCGAGGTGGAGACGATCCGCTACGTACGACCGGGGGAGGGAACCGGAGTCACCGGCAAGGCCCGTCTCGTCGGTGTCTACGACCCCTCCTGGCAGATCGACGGGCCGGACGCGGCGTACGCGGCCGACTCCACCGTGATCACGTGGGCGGCGCGGCGGGCGGGGCAGCCGGAGAGCGCCTATCTCGGCAGCGTCGGTTACGACCAGCTGACCGTTGTCGCGCGGACCGCGGCGGACGTGCCGGGCGTGATGCGGGCCGTGCAGGAACTTGGCTATCCCGCGGTCACCCTGCGCCAGCAGCTCGACGCGCTGCCGGCCGTCCTGGAACTGGTCAAGGTGGCCGGGCAGGTGCTGCTGGCGGTGCTGGGCGTGCTGGCGTTCGCGGGCGCGGTCACGGTGACGGGTGCGCTGTCGCGACGCCGGGCGCGAGAGATCGGGATCCTGAAGGCGGTCGGATTCCGGACGAGAGCGGTGCTGGTCATGCTCCTCACCGAGATGGCACTGGCGGGTGCGGTCGCCGCGCTGATCGGCGCCGTCCTGGGCGCGGTGCTCGGTGGGGCCGGTGCGGCGGTGCTGCGCCGCAGCGCGGACCTCGCGCCCTACGTCGAGGACCGGGTGCCGCTGCCCTCGTTCGGCACATTCCTGCTGCTCGTGGGACTGACGGTGTCGGTGGTGATGGCCGGGGCGCTGTTCCCCGCACGCAGGGCGGCGACCATGGCGCCGACCGACGCGATGAGGGACTGGTGAGCTGCTCGATGGTTTGCACGACGCGTCCGCTGCGCGCACTGGCCGCGCTGGCTACGACGGCGGTGCTGGCCGCGTGCGCCGGCCCGGGCGGGGTGGAGCTGGGGCGAGACTGGAAGGGCGCGACGACGTTCGCCCTGGCAAGGGTCGACGGGTTGGTGACGGTTGTCGGGATCAACGCCCCTCAGGCACGCGCGGAAAGTCTCGCGGTGGTTCCGCAACAGGCCGACGACACGAGCGCGGTCAGTCCGAGTATCGTCGAACTCGCCGACGGGCGATGGCTGGTGAGCGTTCCGAAGGGCGACGGCGGGCCCGATCGTCGATACATGGTCAACCGAACGGACCACGTTCTGGACGGCATGGCGGGCGGGGGACGGCTGCGCCGGGTCCTGCCGGGCCGGAGCCTGGTCGCGGAGGTGGCGGGGCTGCCGGACCAGGCGGACGCGAGCAGTGTGCTGGTCAAGGACCCGTCGGACTGGACCACACGCCGTGAGCTGAGCATCCCCGGCACCATCGGCCTGGCCGCCTCCGATCCCGGCTCGGACTCCCTGTGCCTGGCCACGGACACTGAGGTCGTCGTCGCTGACCTGAACAAAGGGGAGGTGGAACCCGCGCCCACGCCCAGGGACTTGGAGGTGACGGAACTCGCCTGCCCGTCCGGCCGACCGGTGATCGTGGGATCACCGACGTCGTCGGGCCGGGTGGGAAGGGCGGACGTGACGCTCACCCGGACGGAAACCGCCACGACGGTCTCGGTCGCAGCCGGCCGCCCTGACGCGGTGGTGGCGACGGACTCCTCGATCGTGATCGCGGTCGCCACGGAAGAGGACACCGAACTCATCGAGATCGACGCCACCACCGGTGGCGAACTCCACCGCGCACGAGTCGAGGGGGTGGCGGCGTCCCTCGCGCTCACGCCGACACCGGCGGGCTGGCTGCTCTACACCGAGAGCGCGGTGACCCGGGTGGATCTTCCGACAGGCCGAACCGAACAGTTCGCCTTGCCGGGAACGCTGCTGGACGCCTGAGCCTACGGAGGTGAAACCCCTTGCCTGCCGAGCCGGTTGTCAGTGGTGGCTGGCAGCATGGTGATCATGAGTCGGATCATTTCGTACAGCACTGCTGACAAGGCCCACGTCCTGGCGTACCTCGGAGGTGCCGGGGAGCTCACCGCGGACCAGGAGCGTCGGTTGGGCTCGATGCGTGAGAAGGCGCGGAGGAGCCAACTCGAGCTCGAGCGGCAGGACATCGACTGGGGTCTGGCCATTCCCGATGCCCTTGAGCATCTCCTGGCCGGTCACGCCGACTCGGATGCGGAGTATGCCGCGGGTGCCTACTACCGCGCGCTCCAGCACATCATCGACTGCAACGCCTCCGACCCCTCCGAGCTGGGCGTCTACTCCAAGCCCTCCACCTTCTTCGGCCTGCTGGACGACGAGCTGCGCCGCCTGGGCGTGAGTGCCGATCTGCTGCTGCACGACCACTTGTTCGCCGGGCCGCCGCGGGAGATTCCCTTCCCCATTCCCTATCCCTACGACGGCCCGCACATCGGCATGTTCCCGCTGGCCAAGGCAAAGCCCGCCGTGGACGCCTACCGGGCCGTACTCGACCGGCTCGACCCGAGCTTCCGGTACGACCTGGAACAGGTCATCGAGAAGCTCGAGTTCGAGCACAACGAGTGGGAGTTCGCCACGGAGAAGCTCGACTGGTACACCCAGGACACGATCTTCTTCTCGATCACTGGCTAGACGTACGCGTCCAAGCATCACCCCGAAGCGTCGGACGGGGTCTCCGGCGGAGGCGTCGGCGCCCCCGGCAGGCGTACCGTCGCCACCGTCCCGCCGCCCTCCGCGCGCGCGAGGGTGACCTCGCCGCCCGCCTGTTCCACCGTGCGGGCCACGATGGAGAGGCCGAGGCCCGAGCCGGGGAGGGCGCGGGCGCTGGGTGAGCGCCAGAAACGGTCGAAGACGTAGGGGAGTTCCTCGGCGGGGATGCCCGGGCCGTGGTCGCGGACGGTGAGGACGCCCTTCGCGAGGTGCACCTCGATGGTTCCGCTATCCGGGCTGAACTTCACCGCGTTGTCGAGGATGTTGACGACGGCTCGTTCCAGGGCGGACGGTTCCGCTCGGACGTACCAGGGCTGGAGGTCGGCGGTGATCGTCAGCTCGGGGCCGCGGAGGCGGGCACGGCGGAGGGCGGCTTCGACGGTGTCCTCCAGTGCCACTACCTGGACGCGTTCTCCTCGCTGGCCTTCCGAACGGGACAGCTCCTGCAGGTCGCCGATCAAGGAGGCCAGTTCCGTCATCTGCGCCTTCACCGAGGCGAGCAGTGCCTTGCGGTCCGCCGGGGGGATGGGGCGGCCTGTCTCCTCGCTGCGGGTGAGGAGTTCGATGTTGGTGCGGAGGGAGGTGAGGGGCGTACGGAGTTCGTGGCCCGCGTCCGCGATCAGCTGTTGCTGCAGTTCCCTGGAACTCGCCAGCGCCGACGTCATCGAGTTGAAGGAACGGGACAGGCGCGCGACCTCGTCCTCGGCCTCCTCCTCCACGGGGATGCGGACGCTCAGGTCCTCGGTACGGGCCACGTGTTCCACGGCTTCGGTGAGCTTGTCGACGGGGCGCAGGCCCGCACGGGCCACGGCGAGGCCGGCGGCTCCGGCGCCGAGCACTCCGACGCCGGAAACCAGGAGGAGGATGAGGGCGAGTTCGTTGAGGGTGGACTCGGTGCTCTTGAGGGGGGTCCCCACCTGCAGGGCCACGCCCTGCGAGTCCGAGGCGTCGACACCCAGGTACAGGGTCAGCACGCGAAGGGTGTTGCCGTCCTCGTCGGTGCCGTTGCGGACCGTTGCCTCCCGGCGTTCCGCCTCCCTGATCACGTCCTTGTCGGAGTCGGTGACCTTGACGACACCGAGGGAGTTCGGGTCGACGCAGGGCTCACCCTCCTCCTTGATCAGCTGGATGTAGTCCTTGGCGATCCACCGAGCGCCGGTGCCCTGTTCGGGAGTCTGGGCGCAGTTCTGGAGCAGCGAGGCCACCGTGCCGGGCCGTTTGACCATCTCCTTCAGGTCGCTGTCGACCTGCTCGTACAGCTTCCCCTGCACAATGAACCAGCACGTCACCGAGACCGCCGCCACCGCGAACGCCACCGCCGAAGCCACCAGCAGCGCCAGCCGTGAGCGGATGGGCAGGGAGCGGAACCGGCGGAACAGCTTGCTCACTCCGCGCCGCCCTGTCGCAGCACGTACCCCACCCCGCGCACCGTGTGGACGAGCCGGGGCTCGCCGCCCGCTTCCGTCTTGCGGCGGAGGTACATCACGTACACGTCCAGCGAGTTCGACGACGGCTCGAAGTCGAAGCCCCAGACCGCCTTCAGGATCTGCTCCCGGGTCAGCACCTGGCGCGGGTGTGCCATGAACATCTCCAGCAGGGTGAACTCCGTGCGGGTCAGCTCCACCGGCCGCCCGCCCCGCGTCACCTCCCGCGTCGCCAGGTCCATGCGGAGGTCGGCGAAGGTCAGCGCCTCGTCCTCCTCCACCGCTGCCGCCCCGGAACCCGCGTACGAGCTGCGCCGCAGCAGCGCACGGACACGGGCGAACAGCTCGTCCAGCTCGAACGGCTTCACCAGGTAGTCGTCGGCCCCGGCGTCCAGCCCGGTGACGCGGTCGCCGACCGTGTCCCGGGCCGTCAGCATCAGGATCGGGGTCGTGTCGCCCGCCCCGCGGATGCGGCGCGCGGCGGTCAGTCCGTCCATGCGGGGCATCTGGATGTCCAGGACGATCAGGTCGGGACGGTACGCCGTCGCCTTCTCCAGGGCGTCCGCGCCGTCCACGGCCACCTCCGTGTCGTACCCCTCGAAGGCGAGGCTGCGCTGCAGGGCCTCCCGCACCGCGGGCTCGTCGTCGACGATCAGGATGCGCTGGGGTTCACGGTCGACATCGGCGGGGCTCATGGGCTTCGGGTTCCTCGGGTGCGCAGGGGCGGTTCATCAACGTGCCTTCAGCCTCGCACAGTGGGCTGTGCGCGGGCCGTCGTACGGCGGCGGGCGGTGCGGCGGACCGGCGTACGGCCGGTGGCCGGCTCCGGGGCCCGGGTGGCCGCCGGCGCGTGCAGCTCGTACGCCACCTGAAGGGCCGGCGCGACACTCGCCGGGCCCGGGTCGGCCACCGAGCGGAAGACCTGCGTGATCATGACGTCCTCCTGCAAAGGATCAGTTCTGCTCGCCCGCGCGCAGCTTGGCGAGGTCGGACTTGACGGTGTTGATCGGGATGGCGAACCCGAGGCCCACGCTGCCGGCGTCGGAGGAGGTCGCGGCGGACGAGTACATCGCGGAGTTGATGCCGATGATGTTGCCGTTCATGTCGATCAGCGCGCCGCCGGAGTTGCCGGGGTTCAAGGACGCGTCCGTCTGGATCGCCTTGTACGTCGTCGTGGACGACCCGGTGTCGCCGTTGAACTCCTGGCCGCCGAACTCGAACGGCCAGCCGCCCTCGCCGCCCGGCTGCTGTTGCTGCTGGCCCTCGCCGGTGGAGACGGTGACATCGCGGTCGAGGGCCGAGACGATGCCGCTGGTCACGGTGCCGGTCAGGCCCTCGGGCGAGCCGATCGCCACGACCGTGTCGCCGACCTGCACACCGTCGGAGTTCCCGAGGCTCGCCGTCTTCAGACCCGAGGCGTCGTCCAGCTTGATCAGCGCCAGGTCCTTGCTGCTGTCGGTGCCGACGACCTGCGCGGTGTACTCCTTGCCGTCGCTGGTCGACACCTTGATCGAGGAGGCGCCGGAGATCACGTGGTTGTTGGTGACGATCTCGCCGTCACTGGTGATGATCACGCCGGATCCGGTGGACTCACCGGAGTTCGAGGTGGCGCTGATCTCCACGATGCTCGGGCTGACCGTCTCGGCGATGGCCGCGATGTCGCCCTTCTTGCTGGAGGGCAGGACGTTCGTGGTGGTGCTGGCGGCGACGGTGTCGGTGCCGGTCAGCTCCTGGACCGCGTACGCGCTGCCGCCGCCCACGGCCGCCGCGACGATCGCGACGGCGGCGAGCAGGGCGACGGGACCTCGGGGGCGCTTCCTGCGAGGCGTCCCGGCCGACGGCACCTCAGTGGGCGGGTGCGCCGGCGGCGGCGGCCACTCCGGGTTCACGGGCGCGGAAGCGTGCTGCTGGTACGGGTTCGCGTACTGCTGCTCGTAATCGCCATCGCGGCGGAAGCTCTCGGTCATGGCCATGAGCCTGTCGCCCGACGATGAGAGCTCCCTGAGTGCTCCCTGAGAAGCCCGACAGAACCTCGTATGCCCCTTATAAAGCCCTCTGAGGCAGAAACCTCTGGGGCAGAAAGATCCCTGAAGCCGCTAGTCGCAGCCGCAGGACCGCCGTACCACCAACCGGGACGGGAACACCTTCAGCCGCTCCCGGCGCGAACCCGCCACCCGCAGGCCGTCGTCCAGGACCAGGTCCACCGCCGCCCGGGCCATCGCGGAGCGGTCGCTCGCGATCGTTGTCATCGGCGGGTCCGTCAGCGCCGCTTCCTTGATGTCGTCGAACCCGGCCACCGCCAGCTCGCCCGGCACGTCGATCCGCAGCTCCCGCGCCGCCCGCAGCACACCGATGGCCTGGTCGTCGGTGGAGCAGAAGATCGCCGGGGGGCGGGACGGCCCCGCGAGGAGTTCCAGCGCTATGCGGTACGCGTCATAGCGGTTGTACGGCGCTTCGAAGAGCCGTCCCTCGGTGGGGAGCCCGGCCTCCTCCATCGCGCGCTTCCAGCCCTCGACGTGGTCGGAGACCGGGTCACCGACGGACGGCGTCTCCGCCGTACCACCCATACAGGCGACGTAGTCGTAGCCGTGCTCCAGCAAGTGGCGGACCGCGAGCTGCGCGCCGCCCAGGTCGTCCGTGACGACGGCGACGTCGTCGATGGCCTCGGGGCGTTCGTGGAGCAGCACCACCCGGGCGTCCCAGGCGTCGATCTCCGCCGCGGCCAGGTCGTTCAGCGCGTGGCTGACCAGGATGAGGCCGGAGACCCGCATCCCGAGGAAGGCGCGCAGATAGTGGACCTCGCGCTCGCCGACGTAGTCGGTGTTGCCGACGAGGACCATCTTCCCGCGCTCGGAGGCGGCCTGTTCGACCGCGTGCGCCATCTCCCCGAAGAAGGGCTGGCGGGCGTCCGGGATGATCAGGCCTATGAGATCCGTCCGGCGCGAGGCCATGGCCTGGGCCACCCGGTCCGGCCGGTACCCCAGCTCCTTGATCGCGGCGAGGACACGCTCGCGCGTGGCCGGGGCGACCGGCCGGGGTCCGTTGTTGATGACATAGCTGACGACGGCAGTGGAGGTCCCTGCCAGCCGCGCCACATCATCCCTAGTCACCTTGGCCACGCGCGGAGTCTACGCGGATGGACCGGCTCTGGGCAGGGCGTGAAGGAGCTTGCCTGTGCGCTGCCCGAGAGCCGTGCCGGTGCCCTAGGCGTCCGCCTTGACCTCGACACCGTCCAGGACGGCCGTCTCGTCCGCATCCTCCGCCTTTGGCGCGGCGGACTTGGCCCGCGCCTCCTCGGAGGCGCGGTCGCCCTTCTCGGGCGTAACGAATCGATAACCCACGTTCCGGACAGTCCCGATCAGCGACTCGTGCTCGGGGCCGAGCTTGGCGCGCAGGCGCCGTACGTGCACGTCCACGGTCCGGGTGCCACCGAAGTAGTCGTAGCCCCAGACCTCCTGCAGCAGCTGCGCGCGCGTGAAGACGCGGCCCGGGTGCTGCGCGAGGTATTTGAGGAGCTCGAACTCCTTGAACGTGAGGTCGAGGACCCGCCCCTTGAGCTTGGCGGAGTAGGTCGCCTCGTCGACGGACAGGTCGCCGTTGCGGATCTCCATGGGGGAGTCGTCGTTGACGATCTGTTGCTTGCCCATGGCCAGGCGCAGCCGCGCCTCGACCTCGGCCGGGCCCGCGGTGTCGAGCAGGACGTCGTCGATGCCCCAGTCGGCGGTGACGGCGGCGAGACCGCCCTCGGTGACGACGAGGATGAGCGGGCAGCCGGGTCCGGTGGAGCGCAGCAGCTGACACAGGCTGCGCACCTGCGGCAGGTCGCGGCGGCCGTCGATCAGGATGACGTCGGCGCCCGGGGTGTCGACGAGCGCGGGGCCTTCGGCGGGAGCCACTCGCACGTTGTGCAGGAGCAGGCCGAGAGCCGGGAGCACCTCCGTCGACGGCTGGAGGGCGTTGGTCAGGAGCAGCAGAGAACTCATACGTCTGGTTCCTCCTCGGTCCCTGCGAGGACGTGGGCGGTACGGCACTGCTCTGCACTCCCGACGCGCCGTACACCCGCGGTTTCCCGCGTCGTATACAACGCTTCCGAAAGCACAAAAGGACCCGGGGGCTTCGCTGCCCGAGTCCTCTGCCCAGCAGAATAGCCCACATGAGGACTGGTCCGGCAGGTCATGTGGCGCGTTCGACGGCTGTTCCGAACTCTGAGACGAGCAGACGCACCCCTATACGGACATATCTGCGCACCCAGGACGGAGTGCCGATCGATTCCGTATACGAACCGGGTGCGCTCGTATACGACACCGGAAGTCCATCCTCCCGTGATCTGGTGTTCGTGGTCGCGCACGGGTTCACGGGTGACGTGGACCGCCCGCACGTGCGCCGGGTGGCGTCGGCGTTCGCGCGGTACGGGGCCGTCGTCACGTTCTCCTTCCGCGGGCACGGGCGCTCCGGCGGCCGCTCGACGGTGGGCGACCGGGAGGTGCTCGATCTGGCGGCGGCGGTGGCGTGGGCGCGCGAACTCGGGCACACGCGCGTGGCGACGATCGGCTTCTCGATGGGCGGCTCGGTGGTGCTGCGGCACGGCGCGCTGTACGGCACCGAGGGCGCTTGCGGGACGGAGGCGCGGTCGGACGCGGTGGTTTCGGTCAGTGCCCCCGCCCGCTGGTACTACCGCGGTACGGCCCCTATGCGACGGGTCCACTGGCTGGTAACCCGCCGCGAGGGCCGGCTGCTGACCCGCTACGGCCTGCGGACGCGCATCCACCACCGGGGGTGGGACCCGGTCCCGCTCTCCCCGGTGGAGGCGGTGCCGAGGATCGCGCCGACCCCGCTGCTGATCGTGCACGGCGACCGCGACGGCTACTTCCCGGTCGATCATCCGCGCATGCTGGCGGAGGCGGCCGGTGACCACGGCGAACTCTGGCTGGAGCCGGACATGGGCCACGCGGAGCACGCGGCCGAGGACGAGTTGCTGGACCGGATCGGTCGCTGGGCGGTCGGCCGGGCGGGCTAGCCTGGCCCCTGTCGACAGCGGTCGGCAGCCGAAGGAACAGAGGAACGGGATGGCAAAGGTCACGGTGCGCTACTGGGCCGCCGCGAAGGCCGCGGCCGGGGTCGCCGAGGAGGCGTACGACGCGGCCACGCTCGCCGAGGCGCTCGCCGCGGTGCGCGAGCGACACCCCGGGGAACTGGCGGTCGTCCTGCGGCGATGCTCCTTCCTCGTCGACGGTGACCCCGTGGGCACCCGCGAGCATGAGACGGTACGGCTGGCCGACGGCGGCACGGTCGAGGTGCTCCCGCCGTTCGCAGGAGGGTGACGATGACCGACCAGCCGTATCAGGGCGGGTACGACGGCTACGACGGCGACGGCCACGACCCGTACGGGCAGGGCCGGCAGCCGCGGGCGCAAGCGCAGGCAGAGGGTCAGCCGGGGTGGCAGCAGGCCCAGGGCTGGCAGGGTTACGAGGATCCGCAGGCCGGCGCCCAGCAGTACACGCAGCAGTGGCAGGGACAGACCTGGGAGACGCAGGTCCAGGCACCGGTGTCGGCGGCGGAGACGGCGTATCTGCCGCAGCAGGGGTACGACCAGGAGGGGTACGGCCGGCAGGGCTACGGCCAGGAGAACCCGCAGGGCCGGCAGGGATACGAGCCGTACGCGGGCCAGCCCTACCCGGCGCCCGCTCCGGCCGAAGCCCACGGCCCGGCCCACGGACACGCC
The DNA here is from genome assembly GCF_053587635.1 of Streptomyces sp. NPDC003635. NCBI lineage: Bacteria > Bacillati > Actinomycetota > Actinomycetes > Kitasatosporales > Streptomycetaceae > Streptomyces > Streptomyces sp. NPDC003635. The sequence goes on from NZ_JBSFOK010000002.1 coordinate 57,596, forward strand.
CCACTGCCGCCCGAGGCGTCCGGTGCCATCCCTTCCTGGACGACCCCCGACGCGCAGATGCCACCCGAGTCCGGGACGCACGACGCGCACCGGGCGGCCGCCCCGTCTCCCGAGACCCCGGACACCACCGCGTACGGCCCCGCCACCCTCGGCGGCAACGCCCGCGTCACCGACGCGCAGCGGGCGCGCCTGGAGGGCCGTTCCCCGATCATCGAGCCCGGGATGCAGCCGGCGGCGCTGACGGCACTGCTCGGCCTGCTGCTGTCCGGGGCGGCGGCGATCGGCGAGTACGCGCTCCTCGTCCCGCTGGTCCTCCTCCAGGCGGTCACCGCGGCCGGCTGGTTCCGGCTGAACGGCATGTGGCCCGCCCGCCAGGGCATCGCGCTGGCCTTCGCGGGCGCGCTGACGGCGGACGTGGCCCTGCTCGTGGCGGACCGGGCCCCGTCGGCGATCCTCGGCACGCTGGGCGTCTGGGTCCTGCTCTCGCTGGTTCTCCAGCTCCGCTCCCACGCGGACCCCGACGAGCGGATGTACGGCCTGATGGCGACGGTGGCGTCGGCGGCGCTGTCCATCGTGGCGGCCGGCCACCTCGCGGCGGAGGCCGACGCGGTGACCGTGGGAGCGGCGGCGGTGGCGGTGGCCGTACTGGCCCGCGCCCTTCCCCTGCCCACCCCCGCCTCGGTGATCGTCTCCCTCCTCGCCGCGGCGGGCGCGGGCATCGCGGTCGGAGCCTTGACGGACGTCGGCCCCGAGGGCGCCCTGCTCGGCGCGGCGGCGGCCGGCTGCGCCCTGATCGGCCACCGCGTGGCGAGCTACGACTACCCGTCGCGGTTCGTCCACTTCACCGCGGGAGTGGCATTGCCCCTGGCAGCGGCGGCCCCGGCGGTCTACGTGCTGGGACGGGCGCTCGGTTAGTCCGAGGGCCCGGCCGCCCCTGTCACAGGTGATCGACAATTCCGCGGCCGCCCATACCGGCGGGGTTACCTTTGCCCCTGGGCGGCCACCCGGTCGTCGGGACCGCCTAGGTGGGGGAACACCGGACATGCGCGCACTGCGGATCACTCTGATCGTCGTCATCATCCTCGGCGGCCTCTTCGTCCTCGCCGACCGCCTCGCCGTGGGCTTCGCCGAGGACGAGGCCGCCGAGAAGCTGAAGGCCTCGGAGAACCTCGCCGCGACGCCGGACGTGTCCATCAAGGGCTTCCCCTTCCTCACCCAGGTCGTCGGCGGCGAGCTGGACGACGTCGAGGTCGGCATAGAGGACTACGAGGCCACGGCGGGCGCCAACGGCGAGACCATCCGCATCGACGGACTCAAGGCCCACATGAAGGGCGTCCAGTTCTCCGGCGACTACAGTTCCGCGACCGCGGCCAGCGCGAACGGCACCGCGACCGTCTCGTACGACGAGCTGCTCAAGGCCACCAAGTCCGAGAAGAGGGAGATCTTCCCGGGGGTGACCGCCGCGGTCGTCGGTCTCTCCGACGGCGGAAACGGCAAGATCAAGGTGAACATCGAGGTCGGGGCCGCGGGCCTGACGCGGACCTACCCCGTGATCAGCACGGTCACCGCCGAGGGCGACACGGTGAAGGTGCACGCCGACAACCTGCCCAACCTGGTCGTCGAGGTCGCGGAGGGCGAGGTCCGCTCGATCACCGACTTCGAGCAGCGGATCGACGGCCTGCCCGGCGGCATCCAGCTGGACAAGGTCCAGGCGGCGCAGGACGGCGTGGAGATCACGGTGAAGGGTTCGAACGTCCGGCTCGCGGGGTAGTACGGCCGCGGCCGTTGGTGAACACCCGGTGTCCACAACGCGAGACACCGCCGTCCGTACCGTAGAGGTGACGACGGATACACCCACCCGGATGCCGTGCGGGACGGGCTTCGAGCTCTCGCTCATCCCGCATTCCGGACGATCGTGTCTCAATATACGACACGCCGGTGACACGCGCGCCTGTCCCTCCCTACGATCGCAACCATGAAGCGACAGGCGGATCTCACGAAGCGGCGGGCAGTAGACCTGTGCCGCGTCGCCGCCATGCTCTGTCGCCCCTTCTGAGCGAAGAGCACCGACTCCTCGCATTCCCCGCCGCCCTGCCCTGGGCACCCGTGCGCCGCCGCACCCGGACCGAGCGCACCCGTCTCACTCGCACGCCCCGCCGCAACTGCCCCGGAGGAGAAGAAGCATGAGCCGCAGCGACGTCCTGGTCGACGCCGACTGGCTCCAGGAGCACCTGGACGACAGCAACATCGCGATCGTGGAAGTGGACGAGGACACGTCCGCCTACGAGAAGAACCACATCAAGAACGCGATCCGCATCGACTGGACCAAGGACCTGCAGGACCCGGTCCGCCGCGACTTCATCGACCAGGAGGGCTTCGAGAAGCTCCTGTCGAAGAAGGGCATCGCCAACGACACGCTGGTGATCCTCTACGGCGGCAACAACAACTGGTTCGCGTCCTACGCCTACTGGTACTTCAAGCTGTACGGCCACGAGAACGTCAAGCTCCTCGACGGCGGCCGTAAGAAGTGGGAGCTGGACGCCCGCGAGCTGGTCGGCGGCGACGAGGTGCCCGAGCGCGCGGCGACCGAGTACAAGGCCAAGGCCCAGGACACCTCGATCCGCGCCTTCCGCGACGACGTGGTGGCGGCCATCGGTTCGCAGAACCTGGTCGACGTCCGTTCCCCCGACGAGTTCTCCGGCAAGCTGCTCGCCCCGGCGCACCTGCCGCAGGAGCAGTCGCAGCGCCCGGGCCACGTCCCGAGCGCCCGCAACATCCCGTGGTCGAAGAACGCCAACGACGACGGCACCTTCAAGTCGGACGAGGAGCTCAAGGAGCTCTACGCCGAGGAGCAGGTGGACCTCGCCAAGGACACCATCGCCTACTGCCGTATCGGCGAGCGCTCCGCGCTGACCTGGTTCGTGCTGCACGAGCTGCTCGGCGTGGAGAACGTCAAGAACTACGACGGTTCCTGGACCGAGTACGGCTCCCTCGTCGGCGTGCCGATCGAGCTCGGCGCCAACAAGTAAGCCCCGACCTTCCCAACCCCTCAGGAGATTCACATGTGCGGAGCGAAGGCCGGTGGCCCCGACGCCTCGACGATCAAGCCCGGTGAGACCACGATCCAGGGCCAGGTGACCCGCGACGGCGAGCCGGTGACGGGCTACGTCCGTCTGCTGGACTCGACCGGCGAGTTCACCGCGGAGGTCCCGACCTCCGCCACGGGTCAGTTCCGCTTCTACGCGGCCGAAGGCACGTGGACCGTGCGCGCGCTGGTTCCCGGCGGCACCGCCGACCGTACCGTCGTCGCCCAGCAGGGCGGCCTGGCGGAGGTCGCCATCGCGGTCTGATCCACCGCATCGAACGGCCGAGGGGCCGCACCCACGGGTTGGACGCCAGGGTGCGGCCCCTCGGGCTGTCCGGCCCCGGGCCCGATGGCCGCCGCGGACCTACTCTGGACGTATGTACGCACGGCGACGCCACACGTACTTCGCGCTGATGGGGACGTGCCTGACGCTCTTCGTCCTCGCGTGGGGCGTGGTGCGCCTGTGGTCGGTCCCGGTGGCGGTCGGCATGTGCGTGGTGGCGATGGTCATCCCGCCGCTGGCCGCGATGATCGCCAACCGCCGCGGCCCCGACGACCGCTGGTGGGACGACCCCTCCGGCGACCCCAAGTCGGACGAGTGGTGGGACGAACTGGACGGCAAGAAGCGCCCGCGTCAGTAAACGAGCGCCTGCGTCCCGTCCCCCAGGGCCTCCTGTACGAAGACCTGCGCGCCGGCGATGCGTACGCCCTCGATGACGTCCTTCTCCGTGATGTCCCGGCGGGCCGCGCACTGGGTGCACAGGGTCAGCTTTCCGCCCGCGAGGATCGAGTCGATCAGGTCGGGGAGCGGGGCCGCGTGCGGGAGTTCGAACTCGGCGGCCCGGCCCGGCAGCGCGAACCACGCGGACTCCCCGGTCAGCCACACCGAGACCTCGACGCCACTGGCCACGGCCACCGCTGCCACCGTGAACGCCTGCGAGCACCGCTCAGGGGCGTCCGCCCCGGCCGTCACCTTGATCACGAGCTTCTTCGCCATGGCTGAATCGTAATCAAACCCCTTACAACCCAAGGCTTTGGCCATGGGTCTCCTGTGAGGCGCGCATACGGAATGAGCGCCTCATGTTCTGTGGGGGGACGTGTTGGAAACTCCAGAAGTACCCGAAGTGTCAGAGGCGGCTGACCCCCGGCCACGCGCCCGCCGCCGCGGGCGTACCGCCCTGATCATCGTTGGCGCGGCCGTGCTGGGCCTGGTGGCCGGCACCTGCGCCGGCTACCTCGTCCAGGCCGACCGCGAGCCGACGAAGCTGCCCTCGCTGTCGCAGCCGGAGCTGACGCGAGCCGAGGGCAAGGCGCCCGAGCCGCTGTCCGCCGCGCGCGACCGCCAGGTCAGGACCGAGGGCGACCTGCGCAAGCTGCTGCTGAAGAAGCCGGCCGGGGCGCGGGAGGCCGAGTGGTTCATGGGCTACGACGGCTGGATGGAACTGGCCGACTACGCCGACACCTTCGGAAAGCCGGGTCAGGCCTTCGGCAACATGGCCTCCAGCTTCCGCCGTGCGGCCGTCACCGGCTGGCGGACGGACTCGTACACCGTCGAGATCCGACTGATCCAGTACCGGCAGGAGGAGTCGACGGCCGCCGCGGACGCCGTCGATCAGGCCCAGTTCTGGGCGACCTTCGACGGCGACAGCTGGGACAGTCCCTGGTCCGAGGGCGACAAGGACACCAAGAGCTGGACCGTCCCCGGCACCGAGGACGGCATGGCCTACGTCCACACCGTCCCGGAGACCGAGCCGGGCTACGAGCCGCTGTACAGCGCGGAGGCGCACGCGTGGCGCGGGGACATCGCGGTCGAGATCTGGGTCGACGGCAGCGCCCCGATCAGCAGGAAGACGGTCCTGAGCCTGGCCGAGCGGCAGATGGAGCGGCTGTGAACGAGACGGAGAACCCTGGCGGGGTCGAGGACTCCGGCGGAGCCGAGAACCCTGGCGGGGTCGACAACCCTGGCGGGGTCGACAACCCTGGCGGGGTCGAGGACTTCGGCGGAGCCGAGAACCTCGGCGCGGTCGACAACCCTGGCGGAGCCGAGAACCCTGGTGGGGGCGAGAACGCTGGCGGGGTCGAGAACCCTGGCGGGGTCGAGGACTTCGGCGGAGCCGAGAACCTCGGCGCGGTCGACAACCCTGGCGGAGCCGAGAACCCTGGCGGGGGCGAGAACGCTGGCGGGGTCGAGGACTTCGGCGGAGCCGAGAACCTCGGCGCGGTCGACAACCCTGGCGGAGCCGAGAACCCTGGCGGGATCGACAACCCTGGCGGAGTCGAGAGCTCGGCCGGGGCGGAGAGCCGGGTCGAAGCCGAGGGGCTGGCCGCGATCGAGGGTTCGGCTTCGGCCGAGGGGCCTGCCGTCGATGGGTTGGCTAGCGTCGAGGGCCTGGCCGCGGTCGAGGGCCCGGCCGTGGTCGAGGGCCCGGCTGCCGCCGATGGCCCGGCCACCCCCGAGGGCCCGGCCAGCCCCGCGGGCCCGGCTGCCGCCGAAGGGCCGGTCGGGGGGGAGGGGGGCGGTGAGGTCGCGGGAGTGCCGGCCGCCCGCGTGAAGAAGCCGCTGCGCCTCGGTCGTATCGCCGCCGTCGCCGGAGCCGTGCTGCTGGCCGGGGCCGTCGTCGTCGGCGTCGGGTACACCGTGGTGACCGTGCGGGACGCCGACCGGGACGCGGGTGCGCCCCGGTGGCAGTTCCCGAAGGGCGAGCCCGCCGAGGAGACCGAGGCGGCGGCACCCTCCGGGCTCGCCGGGCAACTCGTGCCGTACGGCACCTACGGCTGGACCCGCGGGCCCGACTTCGGCGAGCTCGGGTCCGACGTCTCGCTCACCGGCGCCCAGGCCACCGCCCTGCGCAAGGAGTCACTGCGCGAGCTGCCGCGCACCCAGCGCCGGGAGGTGGAGAAGCGCATCGACAAGGCGGAACTCACCGGCCTCGCGATGCGCAGCTTCGTGAACACGGAGGCCGGCAACGCCGTCACCGTCGGCGTCGTGCTGGCCCAGATGGAGAACCGGACGACCGTCCGGGGCCTGTCCACGCTCCAGAACGAGCTCTTCGACTCCCTGGACGTCTTCCGCGACGGCCCGAAGATCAAGGGCTACAAGAACGCCCGCTGCTTCCTGTCGCCGAAGGACGAGGACACGGACCTGGACTACCTGTCCTGCTCCGCGTACCAGGGCAACGTCCTGATCACCGTCACCGCGGACGGAGTCGGTCCGCTCGAAACCGAAGAGGTCGCGACGCTGTTCCGCGTCCAGCTCGACCGCATCGCCGAGCCGGGAGAGGCCGTATGACGACCATCGACGAACAGCTGCCGCCGGCGGAGGCCGCGGAGGCCGCCCAGGTCGCGCAGGCCGAGGCGGCGCCCGCGGCCCCCGTGAAGGACCGCCGGGTGCTGCGGGCCGTGCTGCGCTGGACCGCCGCCGTCACCGTCTTCGCGGCGGTCGGCGCGGCCTCGGCGTACGGCGTCACGCGGCTGGAGCGGACCGACGTACCGGGGCTCGCGACCGCCTCGGACGGGCGGTGGGACTACCCGACGCTCACCAGGCCGCCGCTGCCCTCCGGCAGCCCGGGGCCGTTCGCCGAGACCAACCCGGCCGGCACCCACCACGCGGACCTGCGCGCCCTGGTCCTGCCCGCGCCCGAGGGCGCCACGGAGGACAAGGCGCTGCGCGGCGACGACGGCTGGCTCGCGACGAAGGACTTCCTGGCGCAGTTCCCCGAGAAGGCGCACCGCGAGGAACTGGGCCAGAAGCTCGTCGACCACGGGCTGCGGCACATCGCCGCCCGCGGCTGGACCACCGAAGACGGCACCAGCACCCGGGTGTACCTGCTGCGCTTCGGCACCGCGGAGGTCGTGGACGAGCTCACCTCCGTCGACCTGACCCCGTACGGGGGACCGTCCTACCGCGTGCGCGGCGACAGCGTCTCCGAGTTCGACCTGGGCTTCGCGGAGATCAAGGTCGTCCCGGAGACCAGGAGGTACGCCTACGCGGAGGCCAAGCCGTACGGCGCCCAGCAGGTGCGGCAGGCGTACGTGACCGCGGGTGACGTGCTCGCGGTCGTCGTCCAGTCCCGCAAGGGCAAGGCGCTCACCGTCCCCTTCCGGCAGACCGTCACGCTGCAGAGCCAGCTGCTCGGCTGACCTCGTCAAGTGGGCCGGTCCCCGGCCGCGTAAGCTGGGGCCCGGCCCTGTGCCATCGCCCGTACGCTCACCAAGGAGCAACCCGTGATCCTCTTCTTCGAGATTCTGCTGGTCCTGGTCGCGGTAGGTGTCCTCGCCTTCGCCGGCCTGACCGTGAAGAAGCTGTACCAGGGCCAGCGCTGACCCACGTCTAGGAACCGCCACTCATGATCGAGATCCCGTCCGACCTCCACAAGGACCTCGTCCCGCTCGCCTTCCTGCTCGGCAACTGGGCGGGCGCGGGCGTGCACGACTTCCCCGGCTCCGAGAAGTGCAACTTCGGCCAGGAGGTCAGCTTCACCCACGACGGCCGGGACTTCCTGGAGTACCAGTCCCACACCTGGGTGCTGGACAACGACGGAAACAAGGTCCGGCCGCTGGAGTCCGAGCACGGCTTCTGGCGCATCGACGCCGACCGCAAGGTCGAGGTGACGATGGTCCGCGACGACGGTGTCGTCGAGATCTGGTACGGCGAGATGGCCGCCAAGAAGCCGCAGATCGACCTGGTCACCGACGCCGTGGCCCGTACGGCCGCCTCCGGCCCCTACACCGGCGGCAAGCGCCTGTACGGCTACGTCAAGAGCGACCTGATGTGGGTCGGCGAGAAGCAGACCCCCGAGGTCGAGCTGCGCCCCTACATGTCCGCGCACCTGAAGAAGGTCGTCACTCCGGAGGACGTCGAGCGCTGGGCCAAGGCCCTGCCGGACGATATGCCGGACGACGGGATCGCCTTCTTCAAGTAGGTCTTCGTACGACTGGGCCTAAACTCGTCGGTGTGGTGAGCACCGACTGGAAGAGCGACCTCAGGCAGCGCGGCTACCGGCTGACGCCGCAGCGGCAACTCGTGCTCGAAGCCGTGGACACCCTTGAGCACGCGACCCCCGACGACATCCTCGTGGAAGTGAGGAAGACGGCGTCGGGGGTCAACATTTCGACGGTGTACCGGACCCTGGAGCTCCTGGAGGAACTCGGTCTGGTGAGCCACGCCCACCTTGGGCACGGCGCTCCGACGTACCACCTCGCCGACCGGCACCACCACATCCATCTGGTCTGCCGCGACTGCACGAACGTGATCGAGGCGGATGTGTCGGTGGCCACCGAGTTCATCGCCAAACTGCGCGACACCTTCGGGTTCGAGACCGATATGAAGCACTTCGCGATCTTCGGCAGATGCCAGGACTGCGCACAGGACGACGGCTCGCTGAAGAATTCAACTACCGAGTCGTAGGCTTGCGTCCATGAAGAGCCCTCTGCTGACCCTGCCCGGCGCCGTCCCCGCCGAAGGTGTGGACGAAGGCGTCGCCGCCCACTACGGCGATCTGTTCCGCGAGCAGCGCGCGCTCGCCGACGGCGTCGGTTTCGTCGACCTCTCGCACCGCGGGGTCGTCACCGTGACCGGCCAGGACCGGCTGAGCTGGCTGCATCTGCTGCTCACCCAGCATGTCAGCGACCTGCCCGCGGGCGAGGCCACGGAGGCGCTGATCCTCTCCGCGCACGGCCACATCGAGCACGCGCTGTATCTCGTCGACGACGGCGCCACGGTCTGGGTTCATGTCGAGCCCGGCACCCAGGACGCGCTGATCGCCTACCTGGAGTCGATGAAGTTCTTCTACCAGGTCGAGGTCCTGGACCGGACGTCCGACTTCGCCGTCGTCCACCTGCCCGCCGGGTCCATCGCCCAGGTACCGGACGGGGTCGTCGTCCGCGAGACGGCGTACGGCCGTGATCTCTTCCTCCCGCGCGCGGACCTGGAGGCGTACGCCGAGAAGGCCGGGCCGGCCGCCGGGCTGCTCGCCTACGAGGCGCTGCGCGTCGAGCACCACCGGCCGCGGCTCGGTTTCGAGACCGACCACCGGACCATCCCGCACGAGCTGGGCTGGATCGGTACCGCCGTGCACCTGCAGAAGGGCTGCTACCGGGGCCAGGAGACGGTCGCCCGGGTCCAGAACCTCGGCAAGCCGCCGCGGCGGCTGGTCTTCCTCCACCTCGACGGCAGCGAGGTCCACCTCCCGGCCGCCGGCACGGAGCTGCGGCTCGCGGAGGAGGGCCCCGACGGCCGGAAGATCGGGTTCATCACGACGTCGGTACGCCATCACGAGCTGGGACCGGTGGCGCTGGCGCTGGTGAAGCGGAACGTGCCGACGGACGCGCCGCTGGTGGCGGGGGAGACGGCGGCCGCCCAGGAAGTCGTCGTCGCGCCGTAAGAGGTCGTCGTAGCGCCGTAGAGGTCGTCTGGGAGCCGCCGTAGAGGTCCTCGTGGAGCTGTGGAGCCCTACATTTCGAGCAGCACGGTGAACGGGCCGTCGTTCGTGAGCGAGACGCGCATCTTGGCTCCGAAGCGGCCCGTCGCCACGGTCGCGCCGAGGGCGCGCAGCTGGGCGACGACCTCCTCGACCAGCGGCTCGGCGACATCGCCGGGGGCGGCGGCGTTCCAGGTGGGGCGGCGGCCCTTGCGGGCGTCGCCGTACAGGGTGAACTGGCTGATGACGAGGAGCGGGGCGTCGATGTCGCTGCACGACCTCTCGTCCTCGAGCATGCGGATCGACCAGAGCTTGCGGGCGAGTTGGGCCGCCTTCTCCTTGGTGTCCTCATGGGTCACGCCGACCAGGACGCACAGCCCTTCGCCGACGATCTCTCCGACGGTCTCGCCGTCCACGACGACGCTCGCGCCGTCCACTCTCTGCACCACTGCACGCATGGGCCCATGATGCCGTGCGGCCGGAAGTGCCGTGCGAGGGGCTCATTTTTGTTCCTTAACCCCCCATCTGGGGCCGATCGGGGGCACTCGGTCACATAGCGGCCACTTGGGGTGGCACGATGCTTCCCACACGCCGGTCGAGGGGACGGTAGAGGCACATGAGCACACCGAGTACCTGGCAGCCGCCCGGGGCTGTCTCGTTGACCCGCGCGGGCGAGCGGGGCCAGCTCCGCCCGCCCGCACAGCGGCTGCCGGTCGAGCCGCCCGAGCACGACCTGACGGTGCTGAGCCTGCCGGAGCTGCGGACGCTGCGGCGGGACGCGCAGCGCGACGAGGCGGACCTGAGCTATGTGCGGCGGCTGCTGCAGGGGCGGATCGACATCCTGCGGGCGGAGCTGGCGCGGCGGTCGCCGGTCGGGGCGGCGTCGGTGGTGGAGCGGCTGGCGGAGATCCTGCGGGACGCTCCGGCGCGGCACCGTTCCTCGGCCCGGCACGTCACGCTCGGGACGCCGCACAGTGAGGAGTACCGGCTGCTGGCGGCGGAGATGCTGGCGGAGGTGGAGCTGTCGGACCTGGGCGCGCGGACGGACGGTGAACTGACCGAGGCGATGGCCCGCCTGATCCGCTACGAGCAGCAGGTCTCCCTGCGCCGTCAGCGCCTTCAGCACACGACGGACGACTGCAGCGCGGAGATCGCCCGCCGCTACCGGGAGGGCGAGGCGCAGGTCGACGACTTGTTGTTGTGAGGATGGTGGGGGTGGGCGCGGGACGGCCGCGACGGGAGGTCGGTGCTGGGGTCGGGGCGCCATCTGCACTGTGGCCGGGGCCGAGGTCGGGCCGCGGGAAATGGGCGCGACACCTCCACCGGCCCGCGCCTAACGTGAGTTCATGACCCGCGCCGCTGACATCGACGTCCGACCGATCACCGAGGCCGAGCAGCCGGACTGGCATCGTGCCGTGAACACCGGGTTCCTGCGAGAGCCCACGCTCAGCGAGGAGCAACTGGCCGCACGGGAGGCCTGGTTCGTCCCCGGCCGGGTGCTCGGTGCCTTCGACGGCGGCCGTTGCGTCGCCACCTTCCGTTCCTTCGACCAGCGGCTCACCGCCGTCGGCGGCGCCGAGGTCCCCTCCGACGCGATCACCAATGTCACCGTCTCCCCGACCCACCGCCGCCGAGGCCTCCTCAGCCGCATGATGGAGCGGGACCTCACCGCCGCCAAGGAGCGCGGTGCCGTCGTCGCGACCCTCATCGCCGCGGAGTACCCGATCTACGGCCGCTACGGCTTCGGCCCCGCCACCACCATGGCCGAGTGGACGATCGACGTGCCCCGCACCGGCCTCGACCCCCGCTGGTCCGGTCCCGAGGACGGCGGCCGGATCGACCTCGTGGACGCCCCGGACGTCCGCAAGCTCGGTCCCGAACTGCACGAACGCCTGCGCCGCGGTCAGCCGGGCGCGGTCAGCCGCGACGACGTGTGGTGGCAGCTCACGACCGGCGCCGTCCTGTTCTTCCACAGCTTCACCGAGCCCCACTACGCCGTGTACCGCTCGGCGGCCGGCGAGGTCGAGGGCATGGTGGCGTACACCGCGGACGATCGCTGGGGCGACGGCAAGCAGCCGCTGAACACGGCGAAGGTGAAGTGGCTGATCGGCGTCACCCCGGCCGCCGAGCGCGCGCTGTGGCGCTATCTGTGCTCCATCGACTGGATCACCACGGTCAGGACCGGCTGGCGGGCCCCCGACGACCTGCTGCCGCACTTCCTGCCCGACCCGCGCGCGGCCCGTCTGACCACCCAGGCCGACTGGTTGTGGGTGCGGATCCTCGATGTCGTACGGGCCCTGGAGGCGCGCACCTACGCGGGCACGGGGACGCTGGTGCTCGACGTCGTCGACGGCGGTGGCCGGTACCGGGTGGAGGCGGACGCCACCGGCGCGGGGGCCTGTACGCCCACCGGAGACCGCGCCGACCTCGCGCTCAGCCTCTCCGACCTCGCCACCCTGTGGCTCGGCGACGAGTCCGCGGTACGGCTCGCCGCGCTCGGCCGGGTCCGGGAAGAACGAGCGGGCGCCGCCCGTGTGGCCGACGCCCTGCTGCGTACGTCCAGGCGGCCTTGGTGCCCGGACGTGTTCTGAGCCCCTTCCCCCGACGACAGGCCTTGTCCTCCGTACTCATCCGTAGCGTGCTCTTCAGTTGTGGTTGTTGTGCGGTGGCGCTGACCGAACCGGGCTCCCGGCTCCCCTCCGGAAGGGAGCCCGGCTCAGCCTGATCCTGCGGTGCGGATCGCCAACCCTCTGAAAGTTTGACCATGTTGCGCAAGTTGGCGACCAACTTCACTGTACTTATGACCGCGTAGATGCGGCTCATAACCACCTTTCAGTGAACTGCCCAAAGATGGCGGGAAGTTGTACTGTTTGGCCGTGGACCCGAAACACGCCTCCGTCAATGGACGGAAGCGGCCACAGACGTCACATCGAGACGTGGCCGACGCGCTGCGCGCCCGGATCAGGTCCGGCGAATTGCAGCCCGGCCAGCGCATGCCCACCCAGGCGAGGCTCGCCGACGAGTTCGGGGTGGAGCGGGGGGCCGTACGGCAGGCGCTGCGCATACTGCAGTCCGAGCACCTGCTCACCAATGTCTCCAAGGGCAGCCCCGCCACCGTCGCGCTCGACCTCGGCAGGGCGCTGACCGGCCCCGGAGCCCCGCCGCAGCCCACCATGGTGGCCCTGGCGCCCCGCATAGGGGCCGCCTTCGCCGCCCCGCACGTCGAGATCGACGCCCTCTGTCTGACCGCGATCTCGCTCACCCTCGCCATCGGTGAACCGCTGCGCCGGATCCACGCGGGACAGCTGAAACCGGCCAAGGTCGACGTCCGCATCCTGCTCCCCAGCCGCCATATCGACCTCGCCTTCCCGGCCCCCGTGGACGCCGCGGCCGCGGGCCGGCTGCGCCGCCACTGGCTGGCCCAGCGCAATGCCCAGGGGCAGGTGCTCCAGCACAATCTGCTGGCCCTGCGGGCGACGCACGGGATAGATGTGCGGGTCACTTTCCGCGCGCTGCCCTTCACCCCGCCGGTCAAGCTGTACCTGCTCAACGGCGCGGAGGCGCTCTTCGCCTACTACACGGTGAAGCGCCGCGAGGAGGAGGTCGACCACGAGTTCCTGGAGATGTACGACGCGGAGGGCACCCAGTCGATGCTCTTCGCCTTCGAGCAGGGCGCCGGGATGCGCGACACCACCTTCGTGGAGCAGTCCAACCTGTGGTTCAACTCGCTGTGGGAGACGATCAGTTCCGAGCTGGAGCTCACTAGCTGATCGCGGGGCCCGAGAGCAGCAGGGCCAGCACCACGGCGCCGACGGAGCTGACGGCCGGGCTCTTGGCCTTGATGCCGATGGTGAGGAGCAGCACGCCGACGATGCCGGTGGTGCCGTACTTGACTTCGATAGCCTGTTCGATGCTGACGACCAGTATCGCGGCCAGGAGGGCGATGACCTGCATGACGTTTCCCCCTTGAAGTAAAGCTTCCGCCAACTCAACCAAGTTGGTGCCAACTATGCTTATGTTGTCCCCACTTGGTTACTACTCATAAACAAGTTGCCGACAACTCCCGGCAGATGGGGTGGAGTTGTAGCGTTTGGTCGTGACTCAGGAGAACGTGGCAGTGAACGGCAGCAGAAGGCTCTCCCCCCAGGAGATCGCCGACATCCTGCGGGAGCGGATCCGCGCCGGAGAGCTCAAGGCGGGTGACCGCCTGCCCACCCAGGCCGAGCTCGCGGACGAGTTCGGCGTGGAGCGCGGCGCCGTCCGCCAGGCCCTGCGCGCCCTCCAGGAGGACGGCCTCCTCACCAACGTCAGCAAGGGCAGCCCCCCGCGCATCGCCGTCCCGGCCCCGTCCCGCGGCGAGCCCCAGCCGACGATGGTCGGCCTGGCTCCACGACTGGTCGAGGCGTTCGCGGCCCGGCATGTTCGCGTGGACGTCGTCTGCCACACCGCGGAGACTCTGATGCTGGCGTTGGGGGAACCCCTTCGCCGCATCCACGAGGCCACCGTCCGTCCGGAGTCGGTCGACGTACGCATCCTGCTCCCCTCCCGCGACATCACCCTGGCCTTCCCGGTCCTGGTGGAGGGCGACAACACCGACGACTCCGTGCACAAACGCTGGCTGGCCATGCGCAACGCCCAGGCCCAGGTCCTCCAGCACAACCTGCTGGCGCTGCGGGCGACGCACCGCATCGACGTGCAGGTCACCTTCCGGGCGCTCCCCTTCACCCCGCCGGTGAAGCTGTACCTGCTCAACGGCGAAGAGGCCCTGATCGGGTACTACGTGGTCACCGAGCGGGAGGAGGAGTACGAGAGCCGGACCTTGGAGATGTACGACGCGCTGGGGGCCCAGTCCCTGCTCTTCTCCTTCGCCAAGCAGTCCGGCGACCGCGACGAGGCGTTCGTGGGCGAATCCCAGAAGTGGTTCGACGCCCTCTGGGAAACCATCACGACGGACCTGACACTCTCGTAGTGGCTTCTGATACGACGCAGACTGATCCGGTGGCAGCCGAGACCGAGAACGATACGAAGCAACTTCGGAATCTGATCAGCAACGCCCGAGTGGTGCTCTGGGACTTCGACGGGCCGGTCTGCCGTCTGTTCGCCGGGCACGCGGCCGAACGGGTGGCGACCGACCTGGTGCAGTGGCTGGAGGGGCGGGGCCTGCACGGTCTGTTGACGGAAGGCGAACGCGAGTCCCTCGACCCGCACGCCGTACTCCGGGCCGTGGACCGCCGGCATCCGGGCAGCGATCTGGTCGCCGAGTTGGAGGAACGTCTCACCAATGAGGAACTGCGGGCCACGTCCTCAGCGATGCCGACGCCGTACGCCGATCCACTGATCCGTACCTGGACGGCCGTCGGCGCGCGGCTGGCCGTGGTCACGAACAACTCTCCTCGTGTGGTGCGCGCCTATCTGACGGGACGCGGCCTCAACGGCTGCTTCGCCCCGCACATATACGGCCGCACCCAGAACCTGCACCACCTCAAACCGCACCCCCACTGCCTCCACCGCGCGCTGAACGCGACAGGCTCGGCCCCCGGCGCGGCCCTGATGATCGGCGACACCCCCTCGGACTATCTGGCCGCCCGCAGCGCCGGGGTCCCCTTCCTGGGCTACGCGCGTAACGAGCACAAGGAGCGGTGGCTGAGGGAGGCCGGGGCCACGTCGGTCGTCGGGTCGCTGTGGTCGTTGCTGCGCGTGGTCCAGGGTCAGGCCTGAATCACCAGGAGGGCCAGGAGCACGGCCCCGATGGACGCGCAGGTCGCATTGCGGGCCTTGATGCCGGCGGCGGTGAAGCTGAACCCCAGGGTCGCGAGTACCCCGTAACGGGTCTGGATCAGCTGCTCCAGGCCCGGCGCCAACATGGTGCTGAAGAGTACTTGGACCACCGTCATGGGTCCCCACCCCAATCCAATCCCTCACCATTCCATAGAACCGATCAACTATCGGTCCAATTGGACTGACTGCACTGAATTGGTTGTGCCCTGACGGCTTGATCCCTTAACTGACCCTCAACTCCGGGATGTGGAACCGTCAACTCGGCTTCCAATGTGACTGGAAGTGGTTTGCTCGTGCGGCCGAAGAGGTACGGTCGCGCTGTGAGCGGGGAACGCGGCGACGGCGTCGGCAGGGGATCGGGATCCCATCTCCTGGAGACGCTGCGCGCCCGCATGGCGAACGGCGACTACCCAGTGGGCTCGTCGTTGCCCGCGCAGCGCTCGCTCGCCGAGGAGTTCGGCGTCTCGCGCGACACCGTGCAGCGCGTTCTGCGTGAGCTGAAGAGCGAAGGGTGGGTCGCTTCCCGTCAGGGCAGCGGGACGTGGGTCAGCGAGCCGCCCATACACTCGACGACCCAGCCTCAGACCGCACCGCGACTGAGGCCGGCGCTGGGGCCGTTCATCGCCCGGGTCTTCGCCCAGCGGTCGGTGCAACTGGACGTCTTCACGCTCACCTCCGAGAGCCTCGACGCACACATCCGGGTGCAGGCCGAGCGGGTCCGTACCAAAGAGATCAGCCCCGAGCGCATCGAGCTGCGGATGATCCTGCCCGACGAATCGGTCAAGTTGCCGTACCCCCGGTCCAATCCGTCAGTGCAGGACCAAGGTGATCCGGCCGAGATCGACCGGCGACTCCAGGAGCGGCTGCACGGCATCATCCGGCGGCACACGGCCTCGCTGCGGGACGCCTTGCGGGACCTGGAGACGGAAGGGCTGGTGCCGTCGGTGACCGTCGAGGTCCGGAAGATACCGCTGGTCCCCCCGTTCAAGCTCTACCTCCTGCGGGACACCGAGGCACTGTTCGGTCCGTACAAGGTGGTCGAGCGTTCCATCCTGTTGGACGACGAGACGGAGATCGAGGCCCTGGACGTTCTGGGCCTGGGGTCGACGCTGACCCGACACGTCAATGACGAGGGCGACCCCAACTCCACCGGGTCGGTCTTCATCGAGAGCTGGCAGGCGGCCTTTCACTCCTGGTGGACCCTTCTGGCCCGCTGACTGTCCGGTCACGGTGTGGTGAAGGTCGCCGTTCTCCAGCGGCATTGGACTCAGGGACGTGTACGAAACATTAGAGTGGCTCCGCCCCATCACGGCATGGAATTCAGTTTCCTTGCATAGTTGTTCAGCAGGAGTGCCCCTTGGGTGGTCCACCAGTGCCCCGCACGCGGCCATTGCCGTACGACCAGCTCGTGCGCTATGCCCGGACCCTGGGCGAGTTCGGCCGGGGGCACCACAATCTCAACTACATGGTGCGGCCGTTGACGGAGGCGCAGCGCCGGCTCGTCGGCTGTGAGGACGGGGAGCTCTTCACGCTGCGGGAGCGGATCCGCTCGGCGCTTCCCGTGGTCATCAGGACCTGGCAGGACGAGGCGGAGATCCTCGGCGCCATCAGCAGGGTTCTGCCGCATGCGCCCCGCTGCCTGGCCCGGCGCGGCAGCGCGACCATTCTGAGCTATGTGCAGGGCGTGCCACTGTCCAGCATCTGCCCCAACGGCAAGCCGGTGGACTCCGGGCTGATCTCCGCCATGGCCGGTCTGCTCGCCGACATGACGCAGGTGGGCAGAAAGGATCTGCCGCCGCTGCCGCAGTACTGGCCCCGCTCCAGCCGGGACAGCCGGGCCTTTCTGCGGGCTCTGGCTCATGCGGCGGAGGAGCAGATCAGGCAGCGCAACTGGGAAAGGTTCGGTGGCCTGTTCGCCACGCTCGGCATTCCCGAGGACGCGATGGTGCGGTTCGCCGAGCGGGTGCCGGCGATGATCAGCCGCCCTTTCAGCCTGATCCACACCGATCTGCACCGGGACAACGTGATCGTGTCGTACCACGGTGATCCGCCGCTGATCTGCGTCGACTGGGAACTCGCCAGCTACGGCGACCCCCTGCACGATCTCGCCACCCATCTGGTGCGGATGCGGTATCCCGATCACCAGTGGTGGGAGGTGGTGGAGGCGTGGCGCGACAGCATGGCGAAGCGACGCCTCAAGGCGGTCAACGGCCTCGACCGGGACCTCAAGCACTACATCGCCTTCGAACGCGCCCAGTCCGTCTACCCGGACGTGATGCGCGCCGCGACCTCGCTCGGTGACTCCTACGACCAGCGGGACCTGGACGCGGCGACTCGTGCGGTGCACCGGGCTTTGGTGGCGGCGGAAGAGCCCTTGCGGCTCAAGAGCGTGCCGGACCAGAAGGCGATCGAGCGCATCCTCTTCCGCTGGAACGTTTCCCACGGCAAGCGGCACAGCCGCGACCGGGCGGTTTCGTCGATCTCGTGGGAGCCCGACACGCGGATGCCGCAGCATCCGCTGTTCCCCCCGTCGGCGGTGCGGGAGGCGCTGTTCGAGGAGGGCGCGGCCTCGGCGGACCGGGTGTTCAAGGGAACGGAGCACCTCAGCACGGCGGTGCGGGTGACCGGGTATCCCGACCCGGTGATGGTGCGGCGCAAAGTGGGCACGGGCAGCTCCCGGGAGCGCCGGTACCTCCACGAGCACGCGGTCCTGAGGGCGATCGAGGCGTCCGGCGTGCTGGTGCGAGCGCCGAGGGTGCTGGCGCTGGGCACGAGCGAACTCGGTGACCAGTTCACGATTCACTCCTACGAGGGGCCGAAGGGTGAGATCAGGCATCCGGACCATCCGGAGAGCGGGCTGCTGCCGCACGAGGCGGACGATCTCGTCAATCAGCTCTGCGCTCTGACGTATGTGAACTGCGAGAAGCTCGATCATCCCTTCGCGTACCGGGAGTTCTACTACGCACATCTGCGGAAAGAGCTGATCCGCATGGTCTCGGAGCTCCCCAAGCAGACCACCGACCTGGCGCGCGAACTCGGGCTGCCCAGCAGTCTCAGGCTCGGCGAGATCCTCGGCCGTCACCTGATGACCCCGCGGCGGCCCGTGCTCCTGCACGGCGACCTGAACCCGTGGAACCTCGTGCGACGTGAGGACGGCAGCGGTCTGACCTTCATCGACTGGGAGATGGCGATGGTGGGGGATCCGCTCTACGACCTGGTGCGCCATATGCACCTGACCCCGACCCTGCCTGACATCCGCACCCGGTTGTTCACCCGCTGGTCCAGGCTGCTGCCTGAAGACTGCACCAGGGGCTGGCAGAAGGACTGGCGGGTGTACCGCTGGATCGAGACCGTCCGCTCGGCCTATGTGGACCTCGACCGCCTGGTGACAGGCGACAGTCTGGAGGCCCCGAACGTCCGCCGGGCGGTGGAGAGATACTCCATGACCCTGATCGAGGCGACCGCGAACCTGGGCCTGCAGGTGAAGTCCACCGCCAACCCCTATCTTGCCCGCGCGTTGCCGCACGGAGACCATGGAGGCCCGTCGCTGCACGGGTATCCCGAAGGCACGTGACACCAGGTCGGCGTCCTTCGGCCGGGGGAGGGGCTGCGCATGTCCGGTGGTGCGAGCGGGAGGCCCGACGATGGGATGGGCGAACGGCTGAAGCGCTTACAGGCACGCTACGAGCCCACCGTCACGCGGTTGTTGCTGCTGGGCATCTTCGTCACGGGACTGACGGCCCAGTTCGTGAAGCCCGTCGGTGACGCCCTGGAGGGAAAGGCCTTCCTGGGCGGTGCGCTGCTCAGCCTGGTGGGCTATGTGCTCTACGACACCGTGAAGGACCTGGCCGCTTCGCTCAGGGCGCCGACGCGTGGACAGGTGAAGTCACGGGACCTCGGCAGGTTCGTGACCGACGCCTTCCTGGCGCGCCACGTGGAGATCAGCTTCCTCGGCTACACGGGTGAGACGCTCTACAACGCGCTCTATCACCGGCTGGAGAGTTTCCTCGACGATCCGGGTCCCACGAGGCACGTCTCGATCAGGTTCCTGGTCCCGGACTTCCGGCAGCCGATGATCGTCCCGGCCCGGGTGGGCGAGGGCGGTGCGCCGGTCGACGACGAGGAGTTCCGCAAGCGCCTTGAGGTGAAGTGCCGGGAATACGACCAGACGCTGTCCGCGATCGCGCAGCGGGTGACCATGCTCGGGCGGGTGACCGTCGAGTGCGAATACCGTTTCTACCCGGGCATACCGCGGGACAAGGTGTGCATCTTCAACCGGGAGCTGGTGCTGCACGGCCTCTACGACGTCGTCGCCCGCACCATGGGCATCGGCGCGGAACCCGAGTACTACGACCCCAAGGGCTACCGCACGGACCTCAACACCTGGTCCCGTGAGGACAGCGACGACGCCAAGGCCGCCGTGGCGACCTGGAACAAGCACTTCGACGACCTGTGGGGCCTGGCCGAGCGGCCGCCCTGGCGTCGGGGCGCGGCGGCCTGAGGCCGAGGGCGGCCCGTACGCTCGACCCATGAGCGAGACCGGCCTGCGGGAGCGGAAGAAGCGGCGGATGTACGAGGCCGTGTCGGAGGTGGCGATTCGGCTCTTTCTGGAGAAGGGGTTCGACGCCGTGTCCGTCGCGGAGGTCGCCGCCGCGGCGGAGATCTCCAAGCCGACCCTCTTCCGGTACTTCCCGGCCAAGGAGGACCTCGTCCTGTACCGGATCTCCGATCACGAGGACGAGGCCGCGCGGGTGGTGGCCCAGGCGGAGGGCGCGCCCCTCGACGCGCTGCGGCGGCATTTCCTGGAGGGGCTCGAGCGGGGGGATCCCGTCACCGGGCTCAATGACCATCCTCAGGTGCTCGCCTTTCACCGGCTGCTGTACGGGACGCCCTCCCTCGTCGCCCGCGCCCACACCCACCAGCAGCGGTCCGAGGCCGCGCTCGCCGAGGCGCTGGGCGGTGATCTGGACGCTCGGCTGGCCGCGGGGCAGATCTGCGCGGTGCAGCGGGTCCTCGCGATGGACAACTGGCGGCGGATCTCCGGTGGGGAGCGGGTGCGGGACATGCGCGAGGACGCGGTGGCGGCGGCTGACCGGGCGTTTCGGCTCCTGGAGGCAGGACTGCCGTACCTGACTCGGTAAAAAATTTAACTCGGTTACGCTTTTCCCGTAGGCTCGATGGCATGAGCGCCGCCGACCACGCCCTCCAGCACGCCCTCCGCGCCGAACGCGCCCACCACGACCGCTGCCGTGCCGCCCTCGACGCGATGGTCGCCGGGGCCGATAGCCACGTCGTCGTGGGCGAGGACGTCTCCGCGTCCGGGGCCGACGCCGAAGTCCTCGGGTACCAGCTGCGCAGCAAGGCGCGGGCGATGCGGGAACTGCCCGAAGGACCGCTGTTCTTCGGCCGCCTGGACTTCGGCGACGGTCCGCACCACGGGCAGAGCTACCACGTGGGCCGGTCGCGCATCACCGAGCATCCCTCCGCCCCACCGCTCGTCGTCGACTGGCGCGCGCCCGTCTCCCGCGCCTTCTACCAGGCGAGCGCCCGCGATCCGCAAGGCGTCGCCGTACGGCGGCGGTTCGGGTGGGCGCCCGGCAGCCGGGGCGCCGCCGCGGACCTCACCGGTCTGGAGGACGAGCACCTGGAGCGCGGGGAGTCGCGGGTCAGCGAGATCGTCACGCGGGAGATCGAGCGGCCGCGCGTCGGGCCGATGCGGGACATCGCCGCGACGATCCAGCCCGAGCAGGACGATCTCGTCCGCGCCGACCTCGCCGTATCGGTCTGCGTGCAGGGCGCCCCCGGTACCGGCAAGACGGCGGTGGGCCTGCACCGGGCGGCCTACCTCCTCTACACCCACCCCCAGCGCATCCAGCGCTCCGGCCTGCTGATCCTCGGCCCCAACCGCACCTTCCTCGCCTACATCTCCGAGGTGCTCCCGGCGCTCGGCGAGACGGGGGTACGCCAGTCGACGCTCCTGGAGGAGATCGCCCGCGGGCCGGTCACCGGCGCCGACGAGGAGCGGGCGGCCGCCGTCAAGCACGACGCCCGGATGGCCAAGGTGTTGCGCCGGGCGCTGTACGCGCGGGTGGCCGAGGAGGGGGCCGGGGCGCTGGCGGTGCCGGACGGCTCCTACCGCTGGCGGGTCGGCGAGGACGAACTCGCGCGGATCGTACGGGAGGTACGGGCCGAGGACCTGCCGTACGGCGTGGGCCGGGAGCGGGTGCGGACCCGGATGGTGGGGGCGCTGCGGCGGCAGGCCGAACGGCGGAGCGGACCCCGGCCGAATCTCTGGGTGCGCCGGATGGCGGGGGCGAAGGGCGTGGGGCCGTACGTCGACGCCGTATGGCCGAAGGCACGGCCCGAGGAGGTGCTCGCCGAACTCCTCTCGCGCTCGGAGGTGCTGGCCGCCGCGGCCGACGGGCTGCTCGACGCCGACGAACAGAAGGCGGTGCTGTGGGCGAGGCCGCCGCGGTCCTGGAAGTCGGCGCGCTGGTCCCCGGCCGACCTGGTCCTCCTCGACGAGCTGTCCGGGCTCGTCGACCATCCACAGGGGTACGGCCACGTTGTCGTCGACGAGGCGCAGGATCTGTCGCCCATGGAGTGCCGGGCGATCGCGCGCCGCGCGCCCTTCGGCTCGCTCACGGTGCTGGGGGATCTGGCGCAGGGCACGACGCCGTGGGCGGCCCGGTCCTGGGGCGCGCTGCTCGGGCACCTGGGCAAGCCGGACGCGGCCCTGGTCTCCCTGACCAACGGCTTCCGCATGCCCGTGGCGGTCGCGGAGCTGGCGAACCGGTTGCTGTCCCGCCTCGACGTGGACGTCGCGGCGGCCCGTTCCCTGCGCCGGGACGGCGAACTGACGATGCGCGAGGCGGGGGCGGCCGGCCTCCCCGAGGCGGTCGCCACCGCCGTAGGAGAGGCTCTGGCGCACGAGGGCGCCGTCGGGGTCGTCGCGGCGGACGCGGACGTACCGTGGCTGCGCGAGACCCTGACGGCGGCCGGGGCGCTGACCTGCCGGGTGACGTTGATCGAGGCCACCGCGGTCAAGGGTCTGGAGTACGACCACGTGATCGTCGTGGAGCCGGCCGCGATCGCCGCCGCCGAGGAACGCGGCCCGCACCGCCTGTACGTCGCCCTGACCCGCGCGGTGTCCCGGCTCGACGTGGTGCACGCGCGGGGGTTGCCGTTCTGAGGGCCCGCAGCCTCAGGAATCCTGGAGTGATGCTGCTCTTCCTGGACGTCGACGGAACGCTGCTGCCCTTCGGCGGCTCGGGGCCGTACCCCGAGTACGACGGTCCCGTGGCCGGGTCCGCCGCCCTCCACCCCCTCCTGGCCCGCGTCGACCCGGCGCTCGGGCCGCGGTTGGCCGGGCTCGGCTGCGAACTCGTGTGGGCCACGACCTGGATGGACGACGCGAACACCTGCCTGGCGCCCTGGCTGGGACTCCCCCCGCTGCCGCTGCTGGACTGGCCGGAGGACGCGACCGTCCCGCCGGGGCTGCACTGGAAGACCCTGCCGCTGCTCTCCTGGGCGGCCGGACGGCCCTTCGTCTGGGTGGACGACGAGATCGGGGACGCCGACCGGGCCTGGGTCGCGGACCGTTGTCCCGGGCCCGCGCTGCTCCACCGCGTCGATCAGCGGACGGGGCTGACCGACGCGGACTTCGCCGAACTGAGGCGGTGGATCAGTGGGCCTGGTGGGTCAGGAGCTGGCTGACGCGCATGAAGCCGTCACCGCCGTGACCGGCGGCGACGACCCGGCGGGCGAGGCCCTCGACGACGCGCATCAGGCTCGCGTCGATGCCGTGGGACTCGGACGCGTGCACGATGTGGGACATCGAGGAGACGGCAGAGGTGATCGGGTTCAGCTCGCCGGAGTACGTCCCCTCGTCGACGTCCGCCGCGAACTCCTCGAACAGCGGCGGCAGGATCGCCCCGATGCCCTGCGCGAAGGGGGCCAGCTCCCGGGCGGTGACGCCCTCGGCGCCGGCCACCGCGACGGCGTGCGCGTAGCCCGCCATCGCTGTCCAGAAGATGTCCAGCAGGGCGACGTCGTACGCGGCGGCCCGGCCGATGTCCGTACCGAGGTGGGTGTGGGTGCCGCCCAGCGCGGACAGGACCGGGTGGTGCCGGTCGTAGAGGTCCCTCGGGCCGCTGAGGATGAACACCGCGTCCGGCGTCCCGATGCTCGGCGTCGGGGTCATGATCGCGCCGTCCAGATAGGCGACACCGTGGTCGTCGGCCCAGGCGGCCGTGGACCGTGCGCGGTCCGGGATGTCGGCGGTGAGGTTGACGACCGTACGGCCCTTGAGGGCGTCGGTGACGTCGGCCTGGCGCAGAATCGCGTCGGAGGCGTCGTAGTTGACCACGCACACCACGGTCAGCGGGCTCGCGGCGACCGCCTCCGCCGCCGTGCCGGCGCCGGTCGCGCCACGGGCGACCAGGTCGGTGTCGCGGCCGGGGGTGCGGTTCCACACCGTGGTCCGTACGCCCGCGGCGAGGAAGGCACCGGCCAGCGCGCGGCCCATCGGGCCGAGGCCGAGGACGGTGACGGCAGACTGGTCGTCGTACGAGGACATGCTTCTTCAACTCCCATAAGCAGCGTTTTCTGAATACACGTGAACAAAAGGGGCGAGGATGACGCGCAGCCGTGCTCAGGACCTGAACGTCTGTGGAGTGACCGCCGCGATCGCGGTGATCGACGGCAAGTGGAAGACGAGCCTGCTGTGGCTGCTCGAATCAGGCCCGCTCCGGCCCGGCGAACTGCGCCGCAGGCTGCCGGGGCTCAGCGAGAAGGTGCTGACGCAGGCGTTGCGCGAGATGGAGGAGGACGGTCTGGTGCACCGCGAGGTGCATGACGTCCTCCCGCTGAAGACGGTCTACTCGCTGACCGGCTTCGGCCGTGAACTCTCCGAACTCCTCGGTCCCCTCTCCGACTGGGGCCACCGCCGTCTGGAGCGGCTGGCGGCTTCCTGATCACCTGCGTCCAGACTCGCGGCTGCGGTGAGCGCTGCCAAGTACCCACTTTTTTGTGGGTACGCGGGGCGCGGAGGCAGCCGGGCGTGTCACAGGCGGGCGGCCTGACTCGTCTCGTGGGTGAGAGGCGGTTCCCGGGACAGGGAAGGTGAGGGTCATGCGGGTGTTCGTGGCAGGCGGGGCCGGGATGCTGGGGCGGCATCTCGTGCCGCAGCTGGTGGCCCGTGGGCACGAGGTGACCGCGACCACGACCAGCGCGGCCAAGCTGGTCGTGCTGGAGCGGCTCGGCGCGCGGGCGGTGGTGATGGACGGTCTGGACGCGATGTCGGTCGGTGAGGCGGTGGCCTCGGCCCGCCCCGACGCGATCGTGCACGAGATGACCGCGATCGCCGGGAAGCCCGACATCAAGCACATGGACCGCTGGTTCGCCACCACCAACCGGCTGCGCACGGAAGGCACGGACCATCTGCTGGCCGCCGCGGAGGCGACCGGTGTGCCGCATGTCGTCGCGCAGAGCTACGGCGCGTGGAACGGCATCCGTGCGGGCGGCTGGGTCAAGACCGAGGACGATCCGACGGACCCGCTGACCGGCACCCCGGCCGAGCCCGTCATGGCGGCGGTACGGCACTTGGAGGAGGCGGTCACGAAGGCGGGCGGTGCGGTGCTGCGGTACGGCGCGTTCTACGGCGCCGGCGCGACCGACGACCAGGTGGCGCTCGTTCGGAAACGGCAGTTTCCGCTGGTCGGGCGGGGGAGTGGGTACTGCTCCTGGATCCATCTGTCCGACGCGGCGAGCGCGACCGTACTGGCGGTCGAGCGGCGGGCGACCGGGGTGTACTCGATCGTCGACGACGAACCGGCCCCGGCGGCCGAGTGGCTTCCGCACCTGGCCGCGTGCGCGGGCGCGAGCCCGCCGATGCGGGTGCCGGTCTGGCTGGCGCGGCTGCTGGCGGGCGAGGTCGCGGTGGTGATGATGACCGAGGGCCGCGGCTTCTCCAACGCCAAGGCGAAACGGGAACTGGGCTGGAAGCCGCGGTATCCGTCCTGGCGGGACGGGTTCAGGGAGGGGCTGGCGTGAGGGGACGCGTGGGATGGCCGGGGTGGGTGGACGGCGGCGTGGACGGAGTGGTCGGGGGGTCGGCCGGTCGGGGTGCTCGGGCTGGTCGGGCTGGTCGGGTTCGTCTGGTCGGTCGGGGTGCTCAGGGTGGTTGCGTCGGTCGGGGTGCTCAGGGTGGTCGGTATGGACGGGGTGGTCGGTGTGAGGCGTGGTGAGGAGTTCGAGGAGCTGCGGCCGCTGCTGTTCGCCATCGCCTACCGGATTCTCGGCAGCGTCAGCGAGGCGGAGGACGCCGTCCAGGAGGCCTGGCTGCGCTGGGAGGCGGTGGCGACCCGCCCGGCGTCGACGAAGGCGTACCTGTCGGCGGTGGTCACCCGGATCTCCATCGACGTGCTGCGTTCGGCGCGGGTGCGCCGGGAGGCGTACGTCGGGCCGTGGTTCCCCGAGCCCCTGCTGAACGACCCGTACGAGGACCCGGAGCGCTCGGCGGAACTGGCGGACTCCCTGTCGATGGCGGCGCTGGTGCTGCTGGAGCGGCTGTCGCCACTGGAGCGGGCGGTGTTCGTGCTGCGGGAGGTGTTCGGGTTCGGCTTCCCGGAGATCGCGTCGGCGGTGGACCGCTCGGAGGCGGCGTGCCGTCAGCTGGCGGTACGGGCACGGCGGCACATGGAAGCCGGGCGGCCCCGGTTCGAGGCGGACCGCAAGGAACGCGAGGAACTGGCGGAGCGCTTCTTCGACGCGTTCCGGGAGGGGGACGTCGACGGTCTGCGGGAGCTGTTGGCCGGGGACGTGCAGATGGTCGGCGACGGTGGTGGCAAGGCTCCGCAGTGGGCGCGGGCCATCTCGGGCGCCGAGAACGTGTCCCGGCTGCTCGGCGCGCTGGCGCATCCCTTCCTCCGGATCGGCGTCACGGCCGAACCACGGGACATCAACGGCCAGCCGGGCGTGCTCTTCCGGGACCGCGACGGCAAGGTCATCAACATCATGGCGCTGGACATCGCGGACGGCCGCGTCCGGACGATCCGCTCGGTGATCAACCCCGAGAAACTGACGCATCTCGGCCCGGTGGCGGACGCGTGGGCGGTGATGCGCGAGGCGAACAGGGCGCGGCGGGAGGAGGCGGAGGAGAGCCTCTGACGGCGCAGGGTGCTCCACCGCCCCACCCCCGAGTGATCCGAGTCACGTACTGTCACAGGTCTCCGGTGGGCGGTGTCTCAGGGGTGCCGAATGCCTGGGCCAGCGCGGGCGCCGACAGGGGAGAGTGCGGGTATGAGTGATCACGTCACCGACGCGGCGACCGAGGTGTTCGTCGCCCACCGGAATCTGCTCTTCACCGTCGCCTACGAGATGCTCGGCTCGGCGGCCGACGCGGAGGACGTGCTCCAGGAGACCTGGATGCGCTGGGTCGACCTGGACCTGGAACAGGTGCGTGACCATCGCGCCTACCTCGTGCGGATCACCACCCGCCAGTCCCTCAACCGGCTGCGCAGCATGAAGCGCCGCAAGGAGGCGTACGTCGGCCCGTGGCTGCCCGAGCCGCTGCTCACCTCGCCGGACGTCGCCGAGGACGTCGAACTCGCCGAGAGCGTCTCGATGGCGCTCATGCTCGTCCTGGAGACCCTCGCCCCGACGGAGCGCGCCGTCTTCGTCCTTCGCGAGGTCTTCGACGTCGGCTACGACGAGATCGCCACCGCGCTCGACAAGACACCCGCCGCCGTACGCCAGATCGCCCACCGCGCCCGTCGGCACGTCGAGGCCCGGCGCCCCCGCGAGGCCGTCTCCGCGAGCCGGACCCGCGCCGCTCTCGACTCCTTCCGGCGCACCCTGGAGACCGGCGACCTCCAGGGCCTCCTCGACATCCTGGCCCCCGAGGTCGTCCTCATGAGCGACGGCGGCGGCCTCAAGCAGGCGGCCGTACGCCCGATCGTCGGCGCCGACAAGGTCGGCCGTTACGTCCTCGGCGGCCTCGGAAAGGCCCAGGTCACGATCGCCTACGAGCCGACCCTGATCAACGGCCACCCGGCCTTCGCCCTCAGCGTGGACGGCGTGACCGACGGCATCATGGCCATCCGCTTCGAGGACGACCGCATCACCGGCATCTACTACGTCCGCAACCCCGAGAAGCTCACCCACATCGACGCGGAGACCCGCCTCACCCTGCGCTGAACACCCGCCGGACCGACCGGACCTGACGCCGGGACATGACGTGGCACACTTTTGCAAGCGGCTGCTTGCAATAGTTAGCGGGGGTGGGGCAAGGTGGGGGTATGGCAACGCTCAACGTCGGCAATCTCGGTGAGTACCTGCGCGAGCAGCGGCGTAACGCCCAGCTCTCGCTGCGGCAGCTCGCCGATGCCGCCGGGGTGTCCAACCCGTATCTGAGCCAGATCGAGCGCGGGCTGCGCAAGCCGAGCGCGGAGGTGCTGCAGCAGGTCGCCAAGGCGCTGCGGATCTCCGCCGAGACGCTGTACGTGCGGGCCGGGATCCTGGACGCCGAGCGGGATCGGGACGAGGTGGAGACGCGCGCCGTCATCCTCGCCGACCCCACGCTGAACGAGCAGCAGAAGCAGGTGCTGCTCCAGATCTACGAGTCCTTCCGCAAGGAGAACGGCTTCGGGATCGCGACGGCCGAGGAAGCGACGACGCTCACCGGTACGGACGCGGACACCGGCGCGGACGCCGACTCCGGCGGCTCCGGCAACGACGCCGACCACGGCGGCTCCGGCAATGACGCCGACGCGGCCGGCATAGCCGATGTGAAGGACACGGAAGACCCGTACGACCCACCGCACCCGCAGGAGCCGCGGCGGTCGGCCGGCTGAGCCCGGCAACCGGCCGTCGTCGCACCGGGCCTGCGGGAACGCACCCACAACACACCCTCATCTGCCAAGCGACCCCGGGAGGACCATCACCATGGCCATCACCGACGACCTCCGCAAGACCCTGAGCGACCCGACCCCCCTCTACTTCGCCGCCGGCACCGCCGACCTCGCCTTCCAGCAGGCCAAGAAGGTCCCGGGCCTGGTCGAGCAGCTGCGCACCGAGGCCCCGGCCCGGATCGACGCCGTGCGCAACACCGACCCGAAGGCCGTCCAGGAGAAGGCCGCCGCCCGTGCCAAGGAGGCCGGCGCCCGCGTCAAGGAGACACAGGAGACCCTCCAGGCCCGGGTCAGCGAGTTCATCAACACCCTCGACGGCGACCTGAAGAAGCTGGGCACCACCCTCGACGCCGACCTGAAGAAGTTCGGCGAGAGCGCCCAGGACCTCGCGCTGCGCGGGGTCGGCGTGGCCGCCGAGTACGCGGTCAAGGCCCGCGAGACCTACGAGAAGGTCGCCGAGCACGGCGAGCAGGCCGTGAAGACCTGGCGCGGCGAGGCGGCCGAGGGGATCGAGGACATCGCCGTGGCGGTGGAGCCGAACCCGGAGCCCGTCGAGGTCAAGGAGGCGGACAAGCCCGCCGAGGTCAAGTCCGCGCAGGCCACGCCCGCCGACGACAAGCCCGCCGCGACGGCGGCTGCGGCGAAGAAGCCCACGGCCAAGAAGACGGCCCCGCGCAAGACGACCGCCAAGAAGTCGACGCCGCCGGCGAAGTAAGCGGCGACGGTCCATGGACAGGCCGGGCACCTCTGGGGTGTCCGGCCCGTTCTACGGGTACGGTGACCGCGTAGGGACGAGCCGAGTCGGGTGGTGGACGTTGTGCTGATGCAGGGCTTCGCAAACTTCATGTGGCTGCTGAGCATGGCCCTGATCATTTTCAGCGGCTTCGCGCTGATCGACGCCGCCACGCGCCGGGAGGACGCCTACCGCGCGGCCGACAAGAAGACCAAGCCGTTCTGGCTGATCATCCTCGGCATCGCCTTCGTGGTGAACCTGCTCTTCCCGATCCTGTCGTTCCTACCGATCATCGGCCTCATCGCGACGATCGTGTACATGGTGGACGTACGCCCCGCGATCCGCAGCCTCCCGGGCGGCGGCCGCAACACCCGCAGGGGCTCGAGCAGCGACGGCCCCTACGGCCCCTGGAACGGCGGGCGGTAGTTCCCGCCCAGCGGCGGCTGAGCGCCCCGTGAGGGGCGCCGTTCAGCCCACCCGATCCAGCAGCAACACGGCCACGTCGTCCGTCAGCTCGCCCCCGTTGAGATCCCGCACCTCGTTGACGGCCGCGCTCAGCAGCGCCTCGCCGCGCAGCCCCTCGGCTATCTGCCGCCGGACCATCGACACCATGCCGTCCTGGCCCAGCCGCTCGCGCCCCTCACCGATCCGCCCCTCGATCAGGCCGTCGGTGTAGAGCATCAGGCTCCACTCGGCGCCGAGCTCCACCTGCATCCGAGGCCACCGGGCCCCGGGCAGCAGCCCGAGCGCGGGACCGTTCTTGTCGTACGGCAGAAGGCGCGCCGCCCGCCCGGGACGGGCCAGCAGCGGCGCCGGATGCCCGGCGAGGCACAGCCCGGCCCGTCGGCCGTCCGGCGCGATGTCCACCGTGCACAGCGTCGCGAAGATCTCGTCGTCCGCCCGCTCGTGCTCCAGCACCTGCTGCAGCGTGCCCAGCAGCTCGTCCCCGCACATCCCGGCCAGGGTCAGCGCCCGCCAGGCGATCCGCAGCTCGACCCCGAGCGCGGCCTCGTCCGGGCCGTGCCCGCAGACGTCGCCGATCATGGCGTGCACGGTGCCGTCGGAGGTCCGTACGACGTCGTAGAAGTCACCGCCGAGCAGGGCGCGGGAACGTCCCGGCCGGTAGCGCGCGGCGAAGCGCAGTGGGGAGCCGTCCAGCAGGGGCGTCGGCAGCAGGCCGCGCTCCAGGCGCCGGTTCTCCTGGGCCCGCACCCGGCCCTCGGCGAGCCTGCGCTCGGCGGAGTCGGAACGTTTCCGCTCCACCGCGTAACGGATCGCGCGGCTCAGCAGCCGGCCGTCCAGCTCGTCCCGGAGGAGGTAGTCCTGGGCGCCCGCGCGGACGGCGTCGGCACCGCGCTCGGCGTCGCCGGAGGCGGTGAGGGCGAGGACGGCGTGCCGGGGCGCGAGCTCCAGCACGTGCCTGAGCACGGCGAGCTCGTCGCTGTCGTCGCTGCGGCCCGGCGCGGGCAGCGCCAGGTCCAGCAGGATGCAGTGGACGTCGTCGGTGAGCAGGCGCTCGGCCTCGGTGAGGTTGCGCGCGCTGCGGACGCGGATCGGCCGGCCCGCCCAGTCGAGCAGTTCGGGCAGGACCGTGGAGCCGCCGGGATCGTCCTGGATCAGCAGCAGCGTCAGGTTGGTGTGAGGGCTTTCCTTGGAGGTGACGCCGGCTGCGGGCGCCACCTGCGCCTGACCACTCTCCACGGCCGGGATCGCTCTCTGCCGCGGTACGGGTACGGGCATCGTCTTGGGTTCCTTCCCTCCCCCCGAGGGCATGGCGGGGACGAGGGACCTCGACCCACCGACGGGGACCATAGCGGTAGTGGGCACCGCAAAGGAATGGTGCAGGCCACGCCGTTCGACGGGTGGCCACTGTCATATGCCGCGTTCCGTATCGCAGTTGGGCAGGCCGACGGGGCGCCGGGGATGACGAACGTCACGTCCGCCCCGGGTTTGGGGCGCCGTTCGGCGTGCACTGCGTCACGTGGCCCCGGTCACCCGGGGGCTGTTGGCCGTGACGCCGGTCTCAGGCGTCCGGCCGTACGACCGCCAGGATCGGCATGGAACCGGCCCCCGCGACGGTCACCGTCCGCCCGGGGCGCGGGGCGTGGACGATCGCGCCGTCGCCGACGTACATGGCGACATGACTGGCGTCGTCGTTGTAGATGATGAGGTCGCCGGGACGCATGTCCTCGATGGCCACGCTCTTCAGCCGCTTCCACTGCTCCTGGGAAGTGCGCGGGATCGGCCGCCCGGCCGCCGCCCAGGCCTGTGAGGTGAGTCCGGAGCAGTCGAAGGTGTCCGGTCCCTCCGCGCCCCATTCGTACGGCTTGCCCAACTGGGCGGTGACATAGGCCACGGCCTTCTTGCCCTGCGCGGTCGCCTTGCCGTCGATCTCGTCGAGTATCCCGGAGTCGAGCCAGGCCGTCTGCGCCTGCTGCGCGGCCCGGCGCTCCAGTTCGGCGAGGCGCTCCTTCTCCTCCGCCTCCAGCTCCGACTCCAGCTTCTCGGCGGCCGCGATCTGCTTCTTGATCTTCGCCTTGGCCTTCGCCTTCGCCTTGCGGCCCGCCTCCAGCTTCTTCCAGTGGGCGGAGGCGTCCTTGGCGTACTGCTCCAAGTCCTCCTGGGTGCGGGTCAGTTCGGCGAGCAGTCCCTTGGTGGCACGCTCGCCCTGGATGACCCGGCCCGCGCCGTCGAGGAACTCCTGCGGGTCGTCGCTGAGTACCAGATGGGCCTCGTCGGGCAGTCCGCCGCTGCGGTACTGGGCGGCGGCCGCGGCGCCGGCCCGCTCCTTGAGGTCGTCCAGCTTCTTCTTGCCCTTGACGATCTTCTTGGCCAGCGCCACGATCTCGGCGGACTGCTTGTCGGCCTTCTCCTCGGCGGAGTTGTAGGCGTCGGTGGCGACGGCCGCGTCGTGATAGAGCCGGTCCAGCTTCTTGCGTACGGCCTCAAGGTCCTTGTTGGTCACGGGAGTCGAGGTCGCGCTCGGGTTGGGTGTGGGCGTCGGACTCGCGAACGCGGTGCCCGGTGCCGCCAGCACGGTCACCGCGCAGACCACGGTGACGGCAGCGGTGATCAGGCCGCTCCTGGCCGTACCCATACCTCTTCCCCCAAACTGATTTACCGTCAGTAACTTACGGGCGTCCGGGGGATCGTGCCATGTTCGGCCGTAAAACGACAGAGGTCGCGCATCCTGCTGCTTTCCCCCCTTCCCGCCCCCGCATGACGATCACCCCGCCTATGTGACGAACGACTCACGGAGATCGTTCCCCGCAGGTCAGGGTGACGGCCGGGCTCAGCGGACCGGGGCCAACGCGCCCCACGCCACCGTCACTTCGCCCTGCCGCCAGCGCACCGGAGCGTCCGTCACGGGCCAGTCGGCCGTGAGGTCGCGCACCGCGCGGATCCAGCGCTGGCGGGCGCCGTAGGAGGCGTAGGGCGCGGCGGCGGCCCAGGCGCGGTCGAAGTCCCGCAGGAAGGCGTGCACGGGTTCGCCGGGGACATTGCGGTGGATGAGCGCCTTGGGCAGCCGCTCGGCGAGGTCCGAGGGGCGCTCCAGGGAGCCGAGCCGCGTCGCGAAGGTCACCGTGCGCGGACCCTCGGGTCCGAGCGCGACCCACACGTGCCGCCGCCCGATCTCGTCGCAGGTCCCTTCCACGAGCAGTCCGCGGGGCGCGAGCCGGGCGCACAGCCGCTCCCACACCGCGGCCACCTCGGCCTCGTCGTACTGCCGCAGCACGTTGGCGGCCCGGATCAGCGTCGGCCGTTGGGGGACCGGGACCTCGAACCCGCCGTGCCGGAAGACGAGCCCGTCGCGCTCGTACGGCCGTGCCGCCTCGACCCGGGCCGGTTCGATCTCCACGCCGACGACACGCGTGCGTGGCGCGACGGTACGCAGCCGCCCGAGCAGCTCGACGGCCGTCCAGGGGGCGGCCCCGTAACCGAGATCGACGGCCACGGCCTCTCCGGCGCGGCGCAGCTCACCCCCGTGCGTGGCGGCGATCCAGCGGTCCATGCGGCGCAGACGGTTGGGGTTGGTCGTCCCGCGCGTCACCGTCCCCACGATGGGGGTCCCCCCGCTCGAGCGCGGCCGGGAGTGGGGGAGGGAGGCGGCGCGGGCTGTCATGCCTGTGAGGATATCCGCACGCATCCAGCCCTCGAACGGTTGAGCGAGTAGCGGTAATGATTCGGCAAAGAAGCGGTCGGTGGAAATGGAGTCGAGGGCTCCGGCGTTGCACCTGTCTGGAGGGCCCCGCACGTCCTCCCCCAGGCATGCCCGCAGCTAGGAGGAACGCCACGTGAGCCATTACGTCAGCAGGCTCGGGCGGCGGTCTTCGGCGGCCGCGCCGCGACTGCGGCTGCACCGGCGTCCCCGCCGGGTCGCGATGCTCTCCGTGCACACCTCACCGCTCCACCAGCCAGGCACCGGCGACGCCGGCGGCATGAACGTCTACATCGTGGAACTCGCGCAGCGCCTCGCGGCGATCAACATCGAGGTCGAGATCTTCACGCGGGCCACCACCGCCGCCGTCCCGCCCACCGTCGAGATGGCCCCGGGCGTCACCGTCCGCCACGTCGACGCCGGCCCCTACGAGGGCCTCGCCAAGGAGGAACTCCCCGCCCAGCTCTGCGCCTTCACCCACGGCGTGATGCAGGCCTGGGCCGGCCACCGCCCCGGCTACTACGACCTCGTGCACTCGCACTACTGGCTCTCCGGCCACGTCGGCTGGCTCGCCGCCCAGCGCTGGGGCACGCCCCTGGTGCACGCCATGCACACCATGGCCAAGGTGAAGAACGCCAACCTCGCCGCGGGCGACACCCCCGAGCCCGTCGCCCGCGTCATCGGCGAGACCCAGATCGTCTCCGCCGCCGACCGCCTCATCGCCAACACGGCGGAGGAGTCCGACGAGCTCGTACGCCACTACAGCGCCGACCCCGCCAAGGTCGCCGTGGTCCACCCCGGCGTCAACCTCGAGCGCTTCTCGCCCGCCGACGGCCGCGCCGCCGCCCGCGCCCGACTCGGCCTGCCCCAGGACGCCCTGATCCCGCTCTTCGCGGGCCGTATCCAGCCCCTGAAGGCGCCGGACGTCCTGCTGCGCGCGGTCGCCGTCCTCCTGGAGGAGCGCCCCGAGCTGCGCTCGCGCATCCTCGTCCCCGTGGTCGGCGGCCCCAGCGGCAGCGGCCTCGCCAAGCCCGAGGGGCTGCAGAAGCTGGCGGCCCGGCTGGGTATCGCCGATGTCGTACGGTTCCGCCCGCCCGTCGGCCAGGAGCAGCTCGCGGACTGGTTCCGGGCCGCCTCGGTCCTCGTCATGCCGTCCTACAGCGAGTCCTTCGGCCTGGTCGCCATAGAGGCGCAGGCGGCCGGTACGCCGGTGCTGGCGGCGGCGGTCGGCGGGCTTCCGGTGGCCGTACGCGACGGGCAGACCGGTTTCCTCGTCCGAGGGCATCAACCGGCCGCCTACGCGCGCGTGCTGCGCGATTTCGCCGACAACCCGGAGCTGTCCCCGAGGATGGGCGCCGCCGCGGCCCGGCACGCCCTGTCCTTCGGCTGGGACACGGCGGCCGCCGCCACGGCGGACGTCTACCTGGCGGCCGCCCAGGCCCATCGCCGTCACGTACGCTCCCACCATGGGTGACGCGCAGCAGGCCGTAGAGGACTTCCTCCGGGACGCCGAACTGGAGTGGGAGAGCCCCGAAGCCGGGACCTACGTCGTGAAGCTCCCCGGCACCCGGAAGCTGTCGACGACGGTCTCCCTCCGGCTCGGCCGCCACTCCCTCTCGCTCAACGCCTTCGTCATCCGCCACCCCGACGAGAACGAGTCCGGCGTCCACCGCTGGCTCCTGGAGCGCAATCTCAAGCTGTACGGCGTCAGTTACGCCGTCGACCAGCTCGGCGACGTCTACGTCACCGCCAAGCTCCCTCACTCCGCCGTCACCGCGGAGGAACTGGACCGCCTGCTCGGCCAGACCCTGGAGGCCGCCGACGGCGCCTTCAACACCCTGCTGGAGCTGGGCTTCGCGAGCGCCATCCGCAAGGAGTACGAGTGGCGCGTGGCCCGGGGCGAGTCGACCCGGAACCTGGACGCGTTCAAGCATCTGACGCGGCCTTCCACGGACTGAGCCCTCGAACGGCCGTGCGGTACCGGTTGTTAGCCTGCTGCAGGAAAACCCCTACGTTCCAATGAGGTTGTGCATGCGCGCAGGCAGATCCGGCTCCGCGGTCGCGTTCGCGGGAGCGCTCGCCCTTGTGGCGTTCTCCGCACCGGCCGCGGAGGCGGCGGACACCGGCATCACGGTGACGAACCTGGTGATCAACAACGGCAGGCCCGTCATCGTGGGCACCACCGCGGAAGTGACCCCCGACTTCACGTTCGACGTCAAGACGCCCTCGGGCTACGCGTACAACGAGGTCCAGACATCCCCCTTCCTGTACCACGACGTCACGGTGGCGCAGGGAGCGCAGAGCGGTGGCATCTACTCGGGCAGCGAGACCTACTACGAGGACGGGTTCGTCGAGGGTGAGCTCTTCATCGCCCCGCGCTACCGGCTGGACTCCAACAACGATGCCACCACCTGGAAGATCGCCGTCTCCGCCAGCACCTGGGGCTCCGACGGCCGTCCTGACGCCCAGGAGTACCTGACCGGCTTCGGCAGCGTCCAGGTCAAGCGCATGGCGAAGGCCACCGTCAACGCCTCTCCCGAGCCGGTCGCCAAGGGCAGGACCATCACGGTGACGGGCAGTGCCCAGCGTGCCGACTGGGTCAAGCACACCTACGTGGGCTTCCCCGACAAGCTGGCCAGGCTCGAGTTCCGCACGGCGGGCACCAGCACCTACAAGACGGTCAAGTACGTACGGGCGACCTCCACCGGCTACCTGAAAACGACGGTCACCGCCACCACCGACGGCTACTGGCGCTGGACGTTCGGCGCGACGTCGACGACGGGAGCGGCCGCGGCGAAGGGCGACTACGTCGACGTGCACTGAGCCCCGGTGCGCGTGACCACGGCGGCGCTCATCGCGCACTGCGCCGGTAGCGCCCCGGGGTCACCCCGACCATCCGCTTGAAGTGCCGGGTGAGGTGGGCCTGGTCGTAGAAGCCGGTGTCGAGGGCCGCCTCGGCGGGGCGGGCGCCCGTGAGCAGGAGACGGCGTGCGCGCTCGACACGGCGCGAGGTGAGGTACTGGTGCGGGGCGATGCCGTACGCGCCGCTGAAGGCCCGTACGAGATGGGCGGGATGGGCGTCGAGGAGCCGCGCCGCCTCCTCCAGGGGGACGCCCTCCACCACCCGCGCGTCGAGCAGTTCGCGCAGTCGGCGGGCGAGGGCGGGGCCGGAGCGCGCGCCGCTCTCCGGGCGCGCCCGCAGATGTTCCCGCAGCCGTTCCTGCAGGAGAGCGAGGCGGCTGGCGGCCTCCAGCTCCTCGCCGGGGCGGCCGAGGGCGGTGTGCAGCTGTCCGACGCGGCGCCGGAGCAGGAGGTCGCGCAGGTCGGGAGTGTCGACCGCGGCTCCGATGAGTTCGTCGGGAAGCCGGGTGGAGTCCAGGTAGAGGACGCGCTTGCGGAAGCCGTGCGGGGTGGCGGGGGCGCCGTTGTGCGGGATGTGCGGCGGCAGCAGGGTCACCGTGTCGAGCGGGGTGCCGTGCTCGTGCCGGTCGAGGTCGTAGCGGACGGCGCCGTCGTCGACGATGAGCAGGGTCCAGGCCTCGTGGACGTGCATCGGGTAGGCGTACTCGGTGAAGTGCGCGTGGAAGACCTCGACCACCCCCGGGACCCGGGGGCGCCAAGCGGTCACCTCACGCCGAGCGGCCATGCAAAGAACGTACAAGACCAGGTGGTACGGCGGTCGGCAGTCTCGGTCCATGAGCGAGCAGCCTTTCCGATTCGACACGAAGATCGCCGTTCTGCTGCGGGAGGACCTGGAGACCTGGCAGCGGCTGAACGTGACCGCGTTCCTGGTCAGCGGCCTCGGCACCCAGGTTCCCGAAGTGATCGGGGAGCCCTACGAGGACGCCGACGGGGTGGCGTATCTGCCGATGTTCCGTCAGCCGGTGCTGGTCTTCGAGGGCGCCAAGGAGACGCTGAAGGCGGCGCACGCGCGCGTGCTGTCCCGCGCGCTGCCCCGCGCCCTCTTCACCGGTGACCTGTTCACCACCGGCAACGACCGGGACAACCGGGCCGCCGTACGGGCCGTGTCCACGGGGGACCTGGACCTGGTGGGGCTCGCGGTGTACGGGCCGCGGAACGCGGTGGACAAAGTGGTGAAGGGGGCGCGGATGCATCCCTGAGACGGTCAGGGGGTGGCGGCGGTCTCGGGGCGGACCGGAGCCGGGACCTCCGCGACGGGCTGGTCGTCGGTCGGCAGGCCCCGCATGAGCACCGCGTAGCCCGCCCCCGCCACCGTCCCGATCACCGCGCACAGCGCCCACAGCCACGCCGCGCCCCACCGGTCGATGACGAAGCCGGACAGCAGCGGCGCGACGAGGGAGGCGACGGCCCAGGACATCGTGTACATGCCCTGGTAGCGGCCGCGGCCGTGGGTGGGCGAGAGGCGGACGACCAGGCTGGTCTGGGTCGGGGCGTTGACGATCTCCGCGAGGGTCCAGACGCAGACGGTGAGGGCGAACACGCCGACCGATCCCGCGAAGGCGGTGAGGGCGAAGCCGTAGCCCGCGAGGACGGACGAGATCACCAGCAGCCGCCCGGGGTCCCGGTGCTCGATGAACCGTGTGACCGGGATCTGCAGGACGACGATGAGGACGCCGTTGACGGCGATCGCCAGGCCGTAGTCGGCCGGGGTGAAGCCCGCCTCGCCCATGGCCACGGGGAGTCCCACCATGCCCTGCTGGAAGATCAGCGCGACCAGGAAGGACAGGCCGACGACGCCCATGAAGCGACCGTCGCGCAGGACGGCCCCCAGGCCGACGTCCTCGGCCTCCTTGACCGTGGCGTCGCGTTCGGGCCGGGACTCGGGGAGCTTCAGGAAGATGACGATCGCGCAGGCCAGCGTCATCGCGGCCTCGATCAGGAAGCCGGCGAGGTAGCTGTACTCGGCGATGAAACCGGCGGCCATGGAGGAGATGGCGAAGCCGAGGTTGATGGCCCAGTAGTTGAGCGAGAAGGCGCGGACGCGGTCCTCGGGCCGGACGATGTCGGCCATCATCGCCTGGACCGCCGGGCGGGAGGCGTTGGAGGCCATGCCGACGAGGAAGGCGACGCCCGCGATGGCCACCGGGTGGTGCACGAACCCGAGGGCGGCGACGGACAGGGCCGTGCCGACCTGCGAGATCAGCAGCGTGGGCCGCCGTCCGAGCCGGTCGGTCATGACGCCGGAGCCGAGGGCGGACAGAACGCCGCCGAGCCCGTGCAACGCGGCGACGAGACCGGCGTAGGAGGCGGAGTACCCGCGGTCCAGGGTCAGGTACAGGGCCATGAAGGTGGCGACGAAGCCGCCGAGCCGGTTGACGAGGGTGCTCGTCCACAGCCACCAGAACTCTCGGGGGAGCCCGGAGACGGACTCGCGGGCGGCACGTCTCAGGGTGGCGACGGACATCAGGATCCCCCCGGTGCGAGCGGCGATGTAAGTGGCGAAGAAGGCACGCACAACTTACAAACCCGCCCCGCTCGGGGGCCACTCGATTAACAGATCCCGTCAACCGTCCGCCTGTCGGGCGGGGGCGCAAGCGATCAGATGGTTCGATTACGCTCCTTCTCATGGCCGACGCACCGTACAAGCTGATCCTCCTCCGCCACGGCGAGAGCGAATGGAACGCGAAGAACCTGTTCACCGGCTGGGTGGACGTCAATCTCAACGAGAAGGGCGAGAAGGAGGCGGTCCGCGGTGGCGAGCTCCTGAAGGACGCCGATCTCCTGCCCGACGTGGTCCACACGTCGCTCCAGAAGCGCGCGATCCGCACGGCCCAGCTGGCGCTGGAGTCGGCCGACCGCCACTGGATCCCGGTCCACCGCTCCTGGCGTCTGAACGAGCGCCACTACGGCGCCCTCCAGGGCAAGGACAAGGCCCAGACCCTGGCCGAGTTCGGCGAGGAGCAGTTCATGCTCTGGCGCCGCTCCTACGACACCCCGCCGCCGCCGCTCGAGGACGGCACGGAGTTCTCCCAGTCGGACGACCCGCGCTACGCCACGATCCCCCCGGAGCTCCGCCCCAGGACGGAGTGCCTGAAGGACGTCGTCGTCCGGATGCTCCCCTACTGGTACGACGGCATCGTCCCCGACCTCCTGGCCGGCCGCACGGTCCTGGTCGCGGCCCACGGCAACAGCCTGCGCGCCCTGGTCAAGCACCTCGACGGCATCTCCGACGCCGACATCGCGGGCCTGAACATCCCGACGGGCATCCCCCTGTTCTACGAACTCGACGCCGACTTCAACCCGGTCACCCCCGGCGGCAAGTACCTCGACCCCGAGGCGGCAGCGGCGGCCATCGAGGCGGTCAAGAACCAGGGCAAGAAGAAGTAGCCTTCGCGATCATGCCCCCGGCCTGCGCTCATGGCGCGGATCGGGGGCATTTTCACGGCCCCGGGGCCCCTGGCGGCCGGACCGCCCGAAGCGAGGACGGCGCGCCGGAGCCGGGCCGTGCAGAGGATGCGCAGCTCAGCGGGCTGTTTCGGCGAGGTCAGCGGGGCGTACCCGTGCTCAGACGGCCAGGGGCACCGGGTGGATCTCGTCCGGTGCCGTGGCGCCCGACTGCTCGTGGGCGCGGTGCACCGCCTCCGCCGAGGGGCCTTCCGAAAGGCAGTACACCGTGCCGGTCTCCGGGTCCGCCCACGCGTGCTCGAAGTGCACTCCTTCCTTCCTCTCGACCGCGATGGCCGCCTCGTGGCCCGCGCGCAGCTGCTCCTCCGTGATGCCCTGCATTCCGTGGTGGACGTCCATGAACCGGGTCATGGTCCCTATCCGTTCCTCATGCGCGCCGCGTCAGACCGACAGCGGCACCGCGTGGATTTCGTCGGCCTTGTGGCCGGCGCGCTCGTGGATGCGCTGGACCGCCTCGGCCGAGGGTGCCTCGGAGAGGCAGTAGACGAGGCCGGACTCCGGGTCCGCCCAGGCCCGCTCGAAGTGGACCCCCTCGTCCTTCTCTATCGCGAGGTCGGCCTGGTGCGCCTCGTGCAGCTGCTCCGCCGTGATGCCCTGCATCCCGGTGTGTACGTCCATGAACCGAGCCATCGCACACCTCCTGACGTTTCGATGGGCTTGCCCCTTCCATGCTGCGCCTCGGCGCGCCCCACAGCACGACGAAGGGCCCCGGCAGCCGCGCCGGGGCCCTTCACCGTCGTAAGGGAAAACCGATCAACCGCACTGGCACGGGTTGCCGGACTGGCAACCGCAGCCGCACCCCGAACCGCAGCCGCACGCGCCGATCAGGGTCAGGTTCCTGATCTCGGCGGGCTGCTCGGTCTGGCGTTCCTGCGTGGGGTCGGGGGTGGTGCCGGGCGTGCCGGGGGAGTCCGCCATGGGTCCCTCCTCGTAGAGGCTGGAGGCTGCTGCCTGTTCCCCATTGCATGCCCGCTCCACCGGGCGCATCAACGGCGCACGGAGGCTCTCACGCACGCCCCAGCGTGTTGTCAGGCGCCCTCGACGCCCGTCACCGGCTGGATGTCCTGCTGGAGCTCGTCCGCGTGCTCACCCGTCACCAGGAACACCACGCGCTTGGCGACCGCCACGGCGTGGTCGGCGAACCGCTCGTAGTAGCGGCCCAGCAGGGTGACGTCGACAGCGGTCTCGATGCCGTGCTTCCAGCGCTCGTCCATCAGGTGCTGGAAGAGCGTGCGGTGCAGCAGGTCCATAGCGTCGTCGTCGGTCTCCATCTGGAGCGCCAGGTCGACATCCTTGGTCACGATCACCTCGGCGGCCTTCGCCATCAGGCGCTGCGCGAGCTGGCCCATCTCGAGGATCGTGGCGTGCAGGTCGTGCGGGATGGCCCGCTCCGGGTAGCGCAGCCGGGTCAGCTTGGCCACGTGCTGGGCCAGGTCGCCGGAGCGCTCCAGGTCCGCGGACATCCGCAGGGAGGTGACGACGATCCGCAGGTCGGTCGCCACCGGCTGCTGCCGGGCGAGCAGGGCTATCGCGCGCGCCTCCAGGTCGTGCTGGAGATCGTCGACCTTCTGGTCGGCCTCGATCACGCTCTCGGCCAGCTTCAGGTCGCAGTCGAGTATGGCGGTCGTGGCGCGCCCGATCGCCGACCCGACCAGGCGGGCCATCTCCACCAGGCTGTCGCTGATCGAGTCAAGTTCCTCGTGGTACGCGTCCCGCATGAGGGTTCCCTCTCGTACGTGTTTCTCGGGGTTCCAGGGGCCGGGGCCAGTGTGCACGTCCTGCTGAACCGGCGCTATCGCACCCCACGCCCC
Source organism: Streptomyces sp. NPDC003635 (assembly GCF_053587635.1). Lineage (NCBI taxonomy): Bacteria > Bacillati > Actinomycetota > Actinomycetes > Kitasatosporales > Streptomycetaceae > Streptomyces > Streptomyces sp. NPDC003635. Next base: position 98,879 of record NZ_JBSFOK010000002.1, read on the forward strand.
TACCCTCCGACCTGCACGCGTCCGTTTCCGCCACCCCAAATGAACCATTGCTAGCTCCAAGGTGAACTCTGAGCGACGAGTGTTCGAGCTCGCACTCCGATGGCTGTGGCCATGACCAGGGCCGTGCCTAACCTGGATGCATGGACGTGAACGCGGCGGTCGCCGCAGCGGCAGCGATTGCCGGGGTACTCACCGGCGTCATCGCCATGCTGGCGTTCCGCTGGAGCGAACGCGACCAGGCGCGACCCACCAGAACCTCCCTGCACACCGATCCGGTCCTGCCACCGGGCGTCGACACGGTGCTGTCCGTGCTGCGCTCCTCCGCGGTCGTACTGGACGAGGCCGACGCGGTCGTCAAGGCCAGTTCCGCCGCGTACGCCCTCGGGCTCGTACGCGGCGGGAAGCTGTCCGTCGAGCCGATGCTCCAGATGGCCCGGGACACCCGGCGCGACGGCGAGATACGCCAGGTCGAGCTGGACCTGCCCCGGCGCGGCACCGGACGCGGCGAGGCCCTCGCGGTCTCCGCCCGGGTGGCGCCGCTCGGCTCCCGCCTGGTGCTCCTGCTCGTCGAGGACCTCACCGAGGCCCGGCGGATAGAGGCGGTGCGGCGCGACTTCGTCGCCAATGTCAGCCACGAGCTCAAGACCCCGGTCGGCGCGCTCTCCCTGCTGTCCGAGGCCGTGATGGACGCCTCGGACGACCCGGAGGCCGTGGAGCGCTTCGCGGGGCGCATGCAGATCGAGGCGACCCGGCTCACCAACCTCGTCCAGGAACTGATCGACCTCTCCCGGGTCCAGAACGACGACCCGCTGGAGGACGCCGAGCCGGTTCGCGTGGACGAACTGGTGGCCGAGGCCATCGACCGGTGCCGGCACGCCGCCGGCACCAAGCAGATCACGATGGCCGCGGGCGGCACCGCGGACCTGAGCATCTTCGGCAACCGCGGCCAGCTCGCCGCGGCCCTCGGCAACCTCGTCGAGAACGCCGTCAACTACTCGCCCGCCCGCACCCGCGTCGGTATCGCCGCCCGACGCGTGACCGCACCGGGTGGCGACCACATCGAGATCGCCGTGACCGACCAGGGCATCGGCATCTCCGACAAGGACAAGGAGCGCATCTTCGAGCGCTTCTACCGCGTCGACCCGGCCCGCTCCCGTGCCACCGGCGGTACGGGCCTCGGGCTGGCGATCGTCAAGCACGTGGCCGCCTCGCACGGCGGGGAGGTCACGGTGTGGAGTTCCGAGGGACAGGGCTCCACGTTCACCCTGAGGCTGCCGGAGGCGGGCGCGGCCCGCGACCGAGCTCAGCAGCATCCCGTCCTCGACGACGAGGCCGGGCGCCCCGCCGATCCGTCCCACGACACACCCCCCGAGTCAGCCGCGTATCAGACGCTTTCCGCCCCGGAGGTCCATCCGTGACCCGAGTGCTCGTCGTCGAGGACGAGGAATCCTTCTCAGACGCACTGTCGTACATGCTCCGCAAGGAGGGTTTCGAGGTCGCCGTGGCGACCACCGGGCCCGACGGCCTCGACGAGTTCGAGCGCAACGGCGCCGACCTCGTCCTCCTCGACCTGATGCTGCCCGGCCTGCCGGGCACGGAGGTCTGCCGCCAGCTGCGCGGCCGCTCCAACGTCCCCGTCATCATGGTGACCGCCAAGGACAGCGAGATCGACAAGGTCGTCGGCCTGGAAATAGGAGCCGATGACTATGTCACCAAGCCGTTCTCCTCGCGTGAGCTCGTCGCCCGTATCCGGGCCGTCCTGCGCCGCCGCGGCGAGCCCGAGGAGGTCACCCCGGCCGCGCTGGAGGCGGGTCCGGTCCGCATGGACGTCGACCGCCACGTGGTCACGGTCTCCGGCTCGAAGGTCGACCTCCCGCTCAAGGAGTTCGACCTCCTGGAGATGCTCCTGCGCAACGCGGGCCGCGTCCTGACCCGTATGCAGCTCATCGACCGGGTCTGGGGCGCCGACTACGTGGGCGACACCAAGACCCTCGACGTCCACGTCAAGCGCCTGCGCGCCAAGATCGAACCGGACCCGGGCGCTCCCAGGTATCTGGTGACGGTTCGTGGTCTGGGCTACAAGTTCGAGCCGTAGACGACGCCGGTCGTACGACGAAGGCGGGCCCCCTCTCCTGGAAGAGGGGGCCCGCCTTCTTGGCGTCGCGCCGGCTCAGTGGCCGGAGGCCGCGTGGGACTCCGTGGCCGTCGCCGAGCCCGAGGCCGCGTCGGTCGGGGTGGCCGTGTCGGCGGGGGAGCCGGAGGCGCCCTCCTCGGGCTCGCCCGTCTCGGTCGCGGTGGCCGTGGCCTCGCCGGTGGGCTCCTCCGACGGCGCCGCGGGGACCTCGGTGGGGCCCCAGCCGGTGAAGTAGCTCTCGGCCGGGACGACGAAGGCGCGCAGGCTGACCTCACCGGTCTCGCTGAAGGTGAAGGTCACCTTCTGGGCGTTGCCGTCCTTGACGTCCTCGGGCGTGCTGGAGAGCACCGCGGAGGCGTTGTCCGCGCCGCCGAGGATCAGCGAGCCACCGGCCGGGATGGTCAGGCTCTTGCCCTTGGCGGCCTTGAGCTCGGTGGGCTCGTCGGCGCCGTCGACGGTGATCGACTCCAGCTTCTGGGGCGTGCTGCCGTTGTTGAACAGCGTCGCGGCGACGGCGGCCGGACCGCCGGCCTCGGGGTCGGGCTGGGTGACGATGACGGCGTTCTGTACCTGGATGTCGCCGACCGTCGTCGCCGCGTTGTCCGGCTTGATCTCGAGGGTCTGGGCGTTGTTGCCGGCGCCGCACGCGGCGAGCGGGAGGATGGAGAAGGTGATGGCGGCGGCAGCGATGACGCCGCGTCGAAGGCTGCTGCTCACGGCGGCGGCAACTCCTTGACTCGAACGGGGCGGGCGCATAAAGCCGCCCTAAGTGTCTGTCAGCGGCCTTAGGTTACCGAGCCGTTCCCGCCCGGCCGCACCCGACCCTCCCCTGAGCCCTACAAGAGGGTGCCGCTTCACCCGTCCCGTCCCCCACAGGTGACTCGTGAGTCACTTTGGCGCCAGGACTCCTCCGTCATTCACATAAGTCCCGTGGGCATACCTGCGACACCGGCTCGCGAAATTTCCGTGAAGGAATGCGTGACCCTCCGGAAATTGATCACCGACTGTGCCTCGGCGGCCCTCGTGATCAATTCCGGATTCGACCGGCACCTGGCTGAAGGACACCGAACGGAGTAGCGGAAGTCGCACACCTGGAACCGGACATATCGGGATGTTCGTCCGCTTGGCGGCGGCTCCGGATGTGTGTAACGTGCGCGTTTCCCCTGCCCCGAAGAGCCGCTCCCACCTGCGAATACCTCCTTCCGGTCGGCCCGCGCAGCACGTTCCTGTTGCTGTTGTCAAGCCCCGAGATATGCCCTGACCTGCGAAAACGCCATTCAGAAGCTGCCGTTTCCGTGTTACCCTGGATAGCCACGGAAGGGGTACCTGTCACATGACGTTCAAGGTTGGCGACACCGTGGTCTATCCCCATCACGGGGCCGCGCTGATCGAGGCCATCGAAACTCGCCAGATCAAAGGCGTGGACAAGACCTACTTGGTGCTGAAGGTCGCCCAGGGTGACCTGACGGTACGTGTGCCAGCGGACAATGCGGAGTTCGTCGGCGTGCGTGATGTGGTCGGTCAGGACGGGCTGGACCGGGTCTTCGAGGTGCTGCGCGCGCCGTACGCCGAGGAGCCCACGAACTGGTCGCGTCGTTACAAGGCAAATCTGGAGAAGCTCGCCTCCGGCGATGTCATCAAGGTCGCGGAAGTCGTGCGTGACCTGTGGCGTCGTGAGCGCGAGCGCGGACTCTCCGCAGGTGAGAAGCGCATGCTCGCCAAGGCCCGCCAGATCCTGGTGAGCGAGCTCGCCCTCGCGGAGAACACGAACGAGGACAAGGCCGAGGCCCTGCTCGACGAGGTTCTCGCGTCCTGACGCCCGCTCCCGGCAGGCTCAGCCCAGCACGCCGCTGCGTTGCCTAGAAGCTGCGCTCAGAAGCTGCGTTGCGTAGTCGCGCAAAAGAAGTGCCGCGGTGCCCGATGACGTATATGCCGTCGCCGGGCGCTGCGGCATGTTCGCTTGTGCGCGCCGACCCACGCCGTACACCTTCGGGAAGAATTTCCCCCGATACTTGGCGTGCCGGGCCCGGGCAGCTTGCTCGACCAGTGTCACGGAAGGGTCCGGTCAAGGCGTCGCGCCCGGCACTTCCCAGGCCATACCCACGCCAGGCCAGCACACAAACCTGACAGGAACCGATGTCTGACGAATCGCGCCCTACGCCCGCGCAGGCCAGTCCGACCGCTCGCACGGCTGTCGTGATTCCGGCCGCCGGCCGGGGTGTACGCCTCGGCCCCGGCGCCCCCAAGGCGCTTCGCGCGCTGGGCGGCACCCCCCTCCTCATCCACGCGGTGCGCGCGATGGCCGCGTCCCGCGCCGTCTCCCTGGTCGTCGTCGTGGCCCCGCCCGACGGCACCGCCGAGGTGAAGTCCCTCCTCGACACGCACGCGCTGCCCGAGCGGACCGACTTCCTGGTGGTCCCCGGCGGCGCCGAACGCCAGGACTCCGTGAAACTCGGTCTGGACGCGCTGCCGCCCGACTACGACATCGTCCTGGTGCACGACGCGGCCCGCCCGCTCGTCCCCGTGGACACCGTCGACGCCGTGATCGAGGCCGTACGGGAGGGTGCTCCCGCCGTCGTGCCCGCGCTGCCGCTCGCCGACACCGTCAAGGAGGTCGCACCGGCCGCTGCCGAGGGTGAGCCCGAGCCGGTCGTGGCAACCCCGGACCGGTCCCGGCTGCGTGCCGTCCAGACCCCCCAGGGCTTCGACCGGACCACCCTGGTCCGCGCCCACGAGACGGTCACCGACACCGTCACCGACGACGCCGGCATGGTCGAGCAGCTCGGGGTGACCGTCGTGGTGGTGCCCGGTCACGAGGAGGCCTTCAAGGTCACCCGCCCGCTGGACCTGGTCCTGGCGGAGGCGGTCCTGGCGCGCCGGAGGCTCAACGATGGGTTCTGAGGCGCCACTGCTGCCCCAGGTCGGCATCGGCACCGACATCCACGCCTTCGAGGAGGGTCGCGAACTGTGGTGCGCGGGCCTGAAGTGGGAGGGCGAGGGGACCGGTCTGGCCGGCCACTCCGACGCCGACGTGGTCGCGCACGCCGCGTGCAACGCGCTGTTCTCGGCGGCGGGCCTCGGTGACCTCGGGCAGCACTTCGGCACGGGACGCCCCGAGTGGTCGGGCGCCTCCGGCGTCGTACTGCTGACCGAGGCGGCCCGGATCGTGCGCGAGGCCGGCTTCGTCATCGGCAACATCGCCGTGCAGGTCGTCGGGCCCCGCCCGAAGATCGGCAAGCGCCGGGAGGAGGCCCAGAAGGTTCTGTCGGAGGCGGCCGGGGCTCCGGTCTCGGTGTCGGGAGCCACGACCGACGGTCTGGGGTTCCCCGGTAGGGGTGAAGGTCTGATGGCGGTGGCGACCGCTCTGGTGGCGCGAACCGCAGGCTGACTGTTATCCACAACCGTCCGAGGCACTGGGGATCGCCTACTACCCTGGACACGTGACTATTCGCCTGTACGACACCAGCGCCCGGCAGATCCGTGACTTCACCCCGCTCAAGCCGGGTTGTGTCTCGATCTACCTGTGTGGTGCCACCGTGCAGGCGGCCCCGCACATCGGCCACATCCGCTCCGGCCTGAACTTCGACATCATGCGCCGCTGGTTCGAGTACCGCGGCTACGACGTCACGTTCGTGCGGAACGTGACGGACATCGACGACAAGATCATCATCAAGTCGGCGGACCAGGGCCGCCCGTGGTGGTCCATCGGCTACGAGAACGAGCGGGCGTTCAACGACGGCTACACCGCCCTCGGCTGCCTGCCGCCGACGTACGAACCGCGCGCCACCGGCCATGTCACCGAGATGGTCGAGATGATGCGCGGCCTGATCGAGCGCGGCCACGCCTACGAGGCCGACGGCAACGTCTACTTCGACGTGAAGTCCTTCCCGGAGTACCTGCGCCTGTCCAACCAGGAGCTGGACAACCTGCTCCAGCCCTCCGGCGAGGGCGAGACCGGCAAGCGGGACTCCCGGGACTTCGCGATGTGGAAGACCGCCAAGCCGGGCGAGCCGAGCTGGGAGACGCCGTGGGGACGCGGCCGCCCCGGCTGGCACCTGGAGTGCTCGGCGATGGCCCACAAGTACCTGGGCTCCGCCTTCGACGTCCACGGCGGCGGCCTGGACCTGATCTTCCCGCACCACGAGAACGAGATCGCCCAGGCCAAGGCCTTCGGTGACGAGTTCGCCCGGTACTGGGTGCACAACGCCTGGGTCACCATGAGCGGCGAGAAGATGTCCAAGTCGCTGGGCAACTCCGTGCTCGTCAGCGAGATGGTCAAGCACTGGCGCCCGATCGTGCTGCGCTACTACCTCGGCACCCCGCACTACCGCTCGATGATCGAGTACAGCGAGGAGGCCCTGCGCGAGGCCGAGTCGGCGTTCGCGCGGATCGAGGGCTTCGTGCAGCGCGTGGTGGAGCTCGCCGGGCACGCCGTCGAGCCGGCCGCCGAGGTGCCGTCCGCTTTCGCCGAGGCGATGGACGACGACCTGGGCGTCCCGCAGGCGCTCGCCGTCGTGCACACCACCGTCCGGCAGGGCAACTCCGCCCTCGCCGCCGACGACAAGGAAGCCGCCGTGGCGCGGCTGGCCGAGGTGCGGGCCATGCTCGGCGTGCTGGGGCTCGACCCGCTCGCCCCGCACTGGGCCGGTGAGGCCGACAAGGGCGAGGACCTGCACGGCGTGGTCGACAGCCTCGTCCGCCTGGTCCTGGACCAGCGGGAGGCGGCCCGCGCCCGTAAGGACTGGGCCACCGCGGACGCCATCCGGGACCAGCTCAAGCAGTCGGGCCTGGTCATCGAGGACAGTCCGCACGGGCCGCGCTGGAGCCTCGGCGCGCGCTGAGCGCGGTGATCGATTGTGCCGCCCGGGCATCCGGGCGGCACACTGCATAGACGTACGAATTTTCAGAAGTTCCATCGCACCGAACAGACAGGTAGGTCATGGCCGCGAACAACCGCCGCATGTCCGGCAAGAAGGGCGCGCAGGTCGGCAGTGGCGGCCAGCGGCGCAAGGGTCTCGAGGGCAAGGGCCCGACGCCGCCCGCCGAGATGCGCAAGGGGCACAAGAAGAACCGCATCGCCAACGCCAAGTCCAAGCAGGCTGCACGCCGTCCCGCACCGCGCGGCCGCGGCGGCAAGGGCACGTCCGAGATGGTCGTGGGCCGTAACCCCGTCGTCGAGGCACTGCGCGAGGGCGTGCCCGCCGTGACGCTGTACGTCCAGCAGTTCATCGACAACGACGAGCGCGTCCGCGAGGCGCTCCAGCTCGTGGGCGAGCGCGGCGGCGTCCACCTCATGGAGGCCCCCCGCCCCGAGCTCGACCGCATGACCAACGGGCTCAACCACCAGGGCCTGGTCCTCCAGGTCCCGCCGTACGAGTACGCCCACCCCGAGGACCTCGCCAGCGCCGCCTACGACGACGGTGAGGACCCGCTCATCGTCGCCCTCGACGGTGTGACGGACCCGCGCAATCTGGGTGCCGTCGTCCGCTCCGTGTCGGCCTTCGGCGGCCACGGCGTCCTCGTGCCGGAGCGCCGCGCCGCGGGCATGACCGCCGGCGCCTGGAAGACGTCCGCCGGTACCGCGGCCCGCACCCCCGTCGCCCGCGCCACCAACCTCACCCGCGCCCTGGAGGCGTACAAGAAGGCGGGCATCGTGGTGGTCGGCCTCGCCGCCGACGGAGAGCACGAGGTCGGCGACCTCGAGGCGCTCGACGGCCCCGTCGTCATCGTGGTCGGCAGCGAGGGCAAGGGCCTGTCCCGCCTGGTCGGCGAGACCTGCGACTTCCGGGTGCGGATCCCGATGCCGGGTGGCGCCGAGTCGCTGAACGCCGGTGTCGCGGCGGGCATCGTGCTGTACGAGGCGGCGCGTCGACGGGCCTGAACACCCGTCCGTACCGTCACTCGTACGGGGTAATCCGGGCGTCCAGGACAAGCTTGACGCGGTCCGGACAGATCCGGCAGGTCAAAGCAGTGTCCTAAACACACGTCACTCGGTTAGATGAGTGTGGACACCAGAACACCCCGCACACCCACGGGGGACCGCTCGTCGGGATTCGACGACGCTCCCGCGCTGAGCATGGTGAAGGTGCCGAGCGATCCGGCGCAGATCATCGTCAATCACGCCAGTTTCCGCGTGCAGTTGGGCGCGTCGACGAGACGCAGCCAATCGCCGCGGATCGCACGGCACTTGAGCGCCGCCGAGGACACCGCCCGCATCCCCGTGGCCGGCGCCGGGACCGCCGCCCGTCGCCGTCCGGTCGTCTGGAGCGGCAGGTCCGCGCCCGACGACACCGGCGCCCACCGGCTCCTCCAGGCGGTGCGGGGCGCCGGCGTCGGTCACGCCGACGAACCGGCCGACGCGGGCGCCACCCAGGTCATCCCGCGCGTCGACGTCAACGACGGCTACGGCGAGGACGGTTACGCCGATCTCGCCCAGACCGTCGAGACCCCCGTGGTCGGCGCCCAGCGCACCCCGCCCGACGCCGGCGGCACTCGGCTGCTGCCCGACATGCGCCAGGCGGGCAGCGCCTACGACGACGAACTCGGTTACGACGAGGAACAGTTCGCGGAGCCCGACGAGACACCCCGGTCCCGACGGCACGGCGACGACCCCGCGCGGCACGCCTACTACCCGGGCCGCCGCATGAACCTGGGCGTCGTCCTGCTCCCGCTGCGCATCTTCCTCGGCTTCATCTCCATCTACGCCGGCATGGGCAAGCTCTGCGACCCCGTCTACTTCGACGGCGGCAAGCGCGGCTCGATGGTGAAGTGGCTCAACACCCTGCACCCCTGGGAAGTCGCCGAGCCACTGCGCCAGTTCGCCCTGGAGCACCCGGTCGGCTCCGGCCTGGTGATCGCGTTCTTCCAGGTCATCGTGGGTGTCCTCACGGTCCTGGGCTGCTGGCAGCGGGTCGCCGCCGTGGTCGGCGCGCTGCTGTCGGCCGCGCTGCTGCTCACGGTCAGCTGGAAGAGCGTCCCGGTCTACGACGCCCCCGACATCATCTATCTGGCCGCATGGTCCCCGCTGATCATCGCCGGCGCGCCCGTCTACTCCATCGACGGCCGCCTGGCGGGCAGCGCATGGCGCCGCCTCGGCCCCCGCTCCGACATCTGGGAACTGCGCCGTTACGTCCTGCGTCGGGGCGCCCTGGTCACCGCGATCGTCACCGGCCTGACCCTCCTCATCGGCTCCCTCCTCGGCGGCGCCGTCCGCGACGCCGACCGGGTGGTCGTCCCCGGCCCCGGCGAGGCCCCGCGCAACGAACTCCCCGGCTCCCCGCTCCCCTCGGAGCCCGGCAAGCGGGAGCGGCGTACTCCGTCGGCCTCCACCACGCCGACCCAGGGAGCCACCGAGGCCCCCTCCGCGGACACCGCCACGACCCCGGACGCCACCCGGGACGCCAGCACCGCGGGCACGCCCAGCCAGACCCAGGGCACCGCGGGCCAGGCCCCGCCCCAGCAGTCCTCCCCGGCGAACGAGGCCCCCAGCACCACCACGGGCCCGACCTCCGGCGGCACCACCGGCGGCGGCAGCACGCCGGGCGGCACGGGAGGCGGAGGCTCTACCTCCGGTGAACCGGGCCTGGTGGGCGGCCTGTTGGGGTAGATGGGCCGGTGGGCGGGATCCTGGGTTAGCCCACCGGCTGCACGTAAGAACCCACACCCCGCGCTCCCTCAGGGGCGCGGGGCTCCGTCCGTTCCGCGCCTCCGCCACGCGAGCGCGACCAGCTCGCACTCAGCGGCCGCCGGCAGCCCGCTCGCCGAGGTCAGCACCCTGGTCGGATACGGGTGCCGGTTGCGCCGGATCTCCGCGAGCCATGTGTAGTCGGTGCCGCCGCGCCGTACCGTGCGCGCCGCCGGGACCGGATCGTCCACGAGGGGCGGCTGGTAGGAGATCGAGAGCAGGGTGAAGGTGACGTTCGGCTCGCAGCGGTCCAGGCCGTAGGGCCGGCAGACCGCGAACATCGCCGCCACTGCGGCCGAAGAACCCCGCCGCGCTACGGCCGAAGAGCGGAGAGCTCCTTCGCGGCCTCGGTCAGATCCTTGGCCGTATCGATGGCCCGCCAGTACGCACCCTGAGGAAGGGGAAAGCCGGCCAACCGCCGCTCACGTGCCAGCCGGGGAAACGTGGTGCGCTCGTGATCCCCCCGCTCGGGGAGCATGGCGGCGAACTCGGCGGAGAAGACGTACACACCCGCATTGATCTCGTACGTCGTCGGCGGCGCCTCGATGAAATCGGTGACGTGCCCGAACCCGTCCGTCTGCACGGCACCCCAGGGGATCCGGGGCCGCGCGAGGGCCAGCGTCGCCACCGCGTCCCGCTCCGCGTGGAAGTCGGCCATGTCCCGCAGGGAGAAGCGGGTCCAGATGTCGCCGTTGGTGGCGTACCAGGGCCGGTCGGGGTGGGGGAGACGGGCGGCCGCGTACTTGAGCCCGCCGCCGCGCCCCAGGGGCTCGGTCTCGACGACGGTGGTCACCCTGCAGGGCAGCTCGGCGGAGTCCAGCCACTCCTTGAGGACGTCCGCGAGGTGGCCGCAGCTGACCACCACGTCGGTCACGCCCTCCTCCGCGAGCCAGGCGAGCTGATGGCCGATGATCGGCGTCCCCGTGCCGGGGATCTCGACCATCGGCTTGGGCCGGTCGTCGGTGTACGGACGCAGCCGTGACCCCTGGCCCCCGGCCAGGATCACGGCCTGCACGGGGCGGGAGGCGGCGTTGGGATCGGTCATGGACCGAACTGTACGGTGGCGCCGCGCTGGCTTGGGCGGGGTGCCTGGGTGCCTGACAGCTCGGGGGGCGTGCTTCGTGCGTGGGTGCGGCGCGGTGGGGGCTGGTCGCGCAGTTCCCCGCGCCCCTGGGGGGCCTGCGGCCCCAAGGCCCCAGGCCCCCGGCGCCCCTGGGGGGCCTGCGGCCCCCGGGCCCCCACAGCCAGCCGCCGTCCCTCAGCTGTGGGCCGCCGCCACGCCCGTCGCGAAGGCCGTGTCGCACACCGGGCGGGCGTACGACTGCGCGCGGGCCGGGCCGTACACGCGGACCGCGGCGCGGCCGAGAGCGCGGGCGATCGAGGCGCAGTGCTCGGCGAGCGACGGGCGGTCGTTGACGGCCTGCTGGAGGTGGGTGAGCGCGACGCCCGGGTTCTCCCGCACGAGCTCCGCGACGAGCTTGTCGCGCAGCACGTCCTGGGGCGCGCGGGAGACGGAGCCGGGCTTGGCGTCCGAGACCGACGCGTCCGATGCCGTGAGCACCGAGTTGGAGGGGTCCCCCGACCAGTTGACCCGGGTGACCGCGAGGGTCCCGGAGAGCACCAGGACGACGGGCAGGACAAGGGCGAGTGAGCGGCCGATCCGGCGGGCGGGGCCCCGGCCGCGTCGCGTCTGTTGGTTAGTGGAGTGCTTCACGCGAGTGAGGGTAGCGCCCGGTAATGATTTGGCGACATTTAGTCACCGATTCGAGGGATGAAGTGGTGCCCCTTTTTGGGTAAGAGGTTGACGCTCGCTGCTCGAAATGGCCGATTTGCCGGGGTATTTGTCGACAACGAGAAGAGCCCCGCGTCACTCCGCGGGGCTCTTCTCGTCAACTTGGGTGATTCACCCGGTTCGCGGTGAATCAGTAGCAGAGGTGAATCAGTCCGAGAGACGCTCACCCGTGGAGGTCGAGAACACGTGGGTCTCGCCCGGCCGCGGCACGACGTGCAGCTGGGCGCCCTTCTCCGGGACCTGACGGCCGTTCACGCGGACGACCAGGTCCTTCTTCTCGCCGCCGACCTCGGCGGTGCCGTAGACGTAGCCGTCGGCGCCGAGCTCCTCGACGACGTTGACGGAGACCGCGAGACCGGCCGGGGCGTCCTCGGAGTCCTTGGTCAGGGCGGAGGCGGCGCCGCCGTTCTGCTCGACGATGTCGAAGTGCTCGGGACGCACGCCCACGGTGACCGTGCGGTCGCCCTTGTCGGCGGCGGCCTTCAGGGCGTCACGGTTGACCGGGACGACGCTGTTGCCGAACTTCACACCGCCGTCGGTGATCGGGACCTCGACCAGGTTCATGGCGGGGGAGCCGATGAAGCCGGCGACGAAGAGGTTGGCCGGGCGGTCGTACATGTTGCGCGGGGAGTCGACCTGCTGGAGCAGGCCGTCCTTGAGGACGGCCACGCGGTCGCCCATCGTCATGGCCTCGACCTGGTCGTGGGTGACGTAGACCGTGGTGATGCCCAGGCGGCGCTGGAGCGAGGCGATCTGCGTACGGGTGGAGACACGCAGCTTGGCGTCGAGGTTCGACAGCGGCTCGTCCATGAGGAAGACCTGCGGCTCACGCACGATCGCACGGCCCATCGCCACACGCTGGCGCTGACCGCCGGAGAGCGCCTTCGGCTTGCGGCCGAGGTACTCGGTGAGGTCCAGGATCTTCGCCGCGTCCTCGACCTTCTGGCGGATCTCCGCCTTCGGCACACCGGCGATCTTGAGCGCGAAGCCCATGTTGTCGGCGACCGTCATGTGCGGGTACAGCGCGTAGTTCTGGAACACCATGGCGATGTCCCGGTCCTTGGGCGGCAGGTGCGTGACGTCGCGGTCACCGATGCGGATGGCGCCGGCGTTGACGTCCTCGAGCCCCGCCAGCATGCGGAGCGAGGTGGACTTGCCGCAGCCGGACGGGCCGACCAGAACGAGGAACTCTCCGTCCTCGATCTCGATGTCGAGTGCGTCAACGGCGGGCTTGTCGGAACCCGGGTAGATCCGGGTCGCCTTGTCGAACGAGACAGTGGCCATGGAAATGGGCCCCCTTCTACCGGCAGGAACGTGCCGGACGATCCGTTGTAGGAAGGTGGTGGTGTAGTCCATGCGAGTGGACTGGCCTTGGACGGTACCTGGCGTTCACCTGGTCTGTCAGTACCCGGACCCCTGTGAACTTCGCGGAAATTTTCGACAGGGGCACGCCGGGGCGTGGGTACACTGCTCGGGCACGTAGGTGCGTGCCTCCTTAGCTCAGCTGGTCAGAGCGCCGCTCTTGTAAAGCGAAGGTCGTCGGTTCGAATCCGACAGGGGGCTCTTCTTTCCCCTGCCGTGGCACCCCTCGCGGCCGTACCCTGGTCGGCACAACGGAACCGCGCCGGCTGGGGAGGTCACGGGGTGAGAGGGCGCAGTCCGGAACGGGTCCGCAATGAGCTGGTCGTAGCCATCGTGGACACGCTCCAGGAGTCGGCGACGATCAAACAGGTGAACAGCCGCGAGTTATGGCGGGACATGCTCGCCGGTGAGCTCGCGGCCCCGGTGGAGCCGTTCGGCGGACAGGGGCTACGGCCCTGGCTGCTCCAGGTCGTCAAGGGGTGTACGGCGGTCGAGTACGGCGCGGCCTGTCTGGCCCGGTCGCTGGAGTACGTGGAACAGCAGTCGGCCACCGTGGCGGCGTTATGGCCGCTCGTGGACGAGTGGGAGGCGGTCGACTTCTTCGGAGGCGTAGACCTCGCCGAGCTGCGGCCGGTCCTGGAATCCCTGCGCTCCCCCGATGTGGCCTCCATGGCGCGGCGCGCCAGCCGCTCGCGGGTTCAGGAGCTGCCGGCTTGGTGCGAGACGGGCTGGCAGGTCTTTCTGCGGCTGGCCGGTGAGAACTCACCGCCTGGGGAGCTGCCGCCCAGCATGGCATTCCTGGCGCTGTGTGCCGCCAAGCTGATGGAGGAGGGGCGCCCGGCGGGTGCCGAGGAGCTGCGCCGCTTCAATCGCGGCCGGGCCCAGGAACTGCGCCTGGGGGGCCTGCTTGCCGAGTGGCAGCACTCGGAGGTGCCGCAACCCCCGCCCTCGCTGGTGCCGGCGTACTTGATGATCCAGTTCGAGCCAGACCTGAACGAGACCGATTGCTTCTATGTCTCCCACTGGCGTCAGTCCGACTCGGCCGGCTGGCACCCGGTGCGAGGGGAGACGGCCCGGCTGTGCCGAGCGGAGCTGCCAGGCGCGGTGGAGCGGCTGATCAAGGAGTCCGAGGAGCGCTGGGCCGATCTGCGCCAGCCGGTGATCTTGGAGTTCATCCTCCCTTGGGAGCTGCTCAACGAACCGGTCGAGTGGTGGTCCAAGGAGGCTGCCCACCCCGAACCCACCCCGTTGACCATGGACTACCCGGTGCTCATCCGCTCGCTGGAGCGGCTGCAGCGCGGCGATTGGCACCGGCCCTGGCATCACAAGTGGCGGCAGTTGAAGGAGCGCCCTGCGGACAGTCACCCGCACTGGAGTCAGCCGGCCGAGGACGGGGCGTACTTCTTCCACTTGGAGCGCGAGTTGAAGGAGGACCGGCAGGCCGTCTGCCTGGTGCTCAGCGAGCCGCCGGGGGAGGATTCGGGCACGGGTCGCCGGGAGGTGCTCGCCGGGCTGCGCGCCGGGGTGCCGGCGATGATCTGGCACCGCAACGACTGTTCCGACTCGGCCTTCCAGGACGCCATCAGCGAGATCCTGCAAGAGCGTGGGCTCGGTTCGCTCGCGGAGAGCGTCGGCAAGTGGCGAAATGACGCTCTTGCCCTCGGTCCCGCGGGCTGGGACGGCCATGTCGGTCGCCATCTGGCCATCCTGCTGGACGATCCGGAGCGCAAGCCAGGTCCCGCGGGAGCGGTGTAGCGACGATGACCGCCAACGAACGGCGTCTTTTACGCCCCGGAATGCGCCAGTTGCCGATCCGTGCAGGAGAGTGGCAGACGGCCTTGCACGCGGCACTGCGCGGTGCCACGCTGGACGCTAGAAAGTCCCACCGACCGACAGGCGTGCTCGACACCGCAGGGGGGCGCGTCCCATCCGCCGTCTCATACGCCGAACGACTGTTCCAACCGTGCCCCCTCCCCCTCCGGCTTGCCATGTTGCATGTGATGCAGACCACTGCCAGGCTTGGCACGTGGATGTCACGCATGCCTGCGGACTGTGGGATTCAGCTACCGCACCCCCTCCGTGCTCGGGCCGCCTTATCGGACGCTCTGAGGCTTATGCAGTGTGACGATGTCCCACGAACAGCAGCGGAAACGGTGTTTGACGAAGCGTCACTCGACGCCGTGCCGCACGCCCTGAGCGAATTGGCGCGCCGGTCCTCCGCAGGTCCCCCTCACGTGCTCCTCGTCGTGGACGATCACGACACCATGCGGGTGTGGGCGGCCACGATCGAGAGGCTGGTCGGCGCCCTCGCCAGCGAGCAGCGACTGGGTGCGATCAGCACCGTGAGGCTGCTCAGTTCCGATGACACCGAGCCGGCCCGGATTCGGCTGGACAGCCCCGCGGCCGCCCCGTCCGCCACCCGGGTGGTGCTGGTACTGACCGACGGGATCGCCGCAGGCTGGCGGTCGGACGCCGTGCTGCCGCTGCTGCGTGAGATCGGGCGGACCGAGCCTCTGGCCGTTCTGCACCTGTTGCCCCAGCACCTATGGTCCCGGACGGGCCTCGACGTCAACCGAATGCGTTTCAGTGCCACCCTGCCCTGGGCGCCCAACGACTCGCTGCGCTGGGAACTGCGTACCTCACCCCTCGAACCCGTGGACGACCCGGACGCCCGGACCGGAGTGGTGCCCGTCCCCGTCCTGGAGCCGACCGAGCGCTCGCTGTCCGGGTGGGTGGACCTGGTAAGCGGAGCCCCCGAGGGCTGGGTGGAGATGTCGGGCGTCAGAGCCCGGGACTGGAAGCGCCGGGCGGACGCGGCTCGGGCGCTGCCCTGGGTGGAGGATGTACCGGATCCGGCCAGTGCCGTACCGCCCTGGGAGCGGGTCTCGGACTTCCGGGCTGCGGCCTCGCCGACCGCGTTCGCGCTGGCCACCAGACTCGCTGCGGCGCCCTTGACGCTGCCGGTGATGAGCGCGGTGACCGCTTCGGTGCCGGGCGCGGGCCCCGCCCATCTGGCGGAGCTGCTGATGAGCGGTCTGGTGCGGCCCGCGGGCGCGGACGCCGAGCGCGCGGCCGACGTGGCCTTCGTCTTCGGGCCCAACATTCGCCAGGAGTTATTGGCGCTTTCCCGGCGCAGGGACACCGCCCGGGTGCTGCATGACGTCCGTGGACTGCTCGCCGTCGAGCCGCCCGGTGCCGACCCCGTCCTGCCCGCCCCCGAGGAACTCCTCGAGACCACCGAGGTGCCCTCCGTGACGCGGCGTAACGTCGCCTTCCTGCGGGTGGAACTGGCCGCACTGCGAGCGCTGTCAGGCAAGTTCCTTCCGCGAGCCGAGCGGCTGTCCCGCGCGTTGCGCGAGTACGACCGCCAGAACTCCGTGAGCCTGCGCAAGGGCGTGGGCGTCCGTACCGCTTCCCAGCGCGACCGCGCCGCCGAACTGGTCCCGACGGGGCCCGGGACAACTTCAGAAGGAGCCACGGCCATGACCGCCACGCAAACCCAGCCCGCGGTGGAGAGCGGGCGTTCGACGCCGCGCATCTGGGGCAACATCCCACCGCGCAACCCGAACTTCACTGGTCGCGTGGACCTTCTGGAACGACTGAGCGAGCGATTGCGGGAAGGCACCACCACTACCGTGCTTCCCGAAGCTATTCACGGCATGGGTGGTGTGGGCAAGACGCAGCTGGCCATCGAATACGCCTATCGCCATCAGTCCGATTTCGACGTGGTGTGGTGGATCCCCGCTGAACGGCCCGGCCACATCAGTCAGGCCCTGGTGGAGCTGGCCCAGCGGCTTGGCCTCGTCACCAGTGCCGAGGCCAACATCGCCGGGCCCGCCGTGCGGGAGGCATTGCGGGAGGGACGGCCGTACGCCCGCTGGCTGCTGATCTTCGACAATGCGGATGACCCGGAGCGGGTTCGCGACTACTTCCCGACCGGTGGCAGCGGCACCATTCTCGTCACCTCCCGCAACCGCCGGTGGAGCACCGTCTACCCCTCCCTCGAGGTGGATGTTTTCACCCGAGAGGAGAGCAAGGAGTTGCTGCGCCGCTCCGGTTCCGCGGAACTCGACGATGCTGAGGCCGACCGCTTGGCCGACGCTCTCGGCGACTTGCCGCTCGCCTTGGAGCAGGCCGCGGCGTGGCGGGCGGAGACAGGCATGCCCGCGTCGGAGTACTTGCGGCTCTTCGAGCACAAGCGAGCCGAGCTGCTCGAGGTCTCCCCGCCGCCGGACTACCAACTTCCGGTCGCGGCCGCGTGGAACGTCTCCCTCGACCACCTGCAGACACGCAGTCCCACAGCGTTGCGGCTCCTCCAGCTGTGTTCGTACTTCGCTCCGGACCCGATCTCCCGGTCCATCTTCTCCGGGCTCGGTGGCAGCACCATCGACCCTGACCTCGACCGAGCCCTCAACGACCCGATGAGGCTCGCTCGCGCCATCCGGGAGATCAGCCGCTACTCCCTCGCCCGTATCGACCACCGGACCAACTCCATCGAGATGCACCGCCTGGTCCAGGCCGTTCTCATCCACCGCATGACCCCGGAAGAACAGGATCGTATGCGCAGCGGGGCCCACACCCTCCTGGCTGCCGCCGACCCCAAGGGGCCCAACCAATCGGCCAACTGGCCGCGATACGCCGAGCTGTACGGGCATGTGATCGCGTCGGGTGCGATTTCGTCTGACCAGCCGTGGGTGCGCGAGCTGGTGATGAACGTGGCGAAGTATCTGTGGTACTGGGGAGACCACAAAGTTGCCCGCGAATTCTCCGAGCAGGCGTGGGAGGCCTGGAAGCGGCTGTTCGGCGAGGAGGATCAGCAGACGCGTCTGATGGGTTGGTGGGTCGCGTTTGTGTACCTGAAGGTCGGTCGCTACGACGACGCGGCCCAGGTGGCGGACCAGCTCAAGGACATTTACGCGCGCACCGCGCCGACGGATCAGCCGGACACTCGCGAGGACGCGTTGCAGACGGTGAACCTTGAAGCCGCCGTACGACGGGTTCAGGGCGAGTTCGGCAAGGGAGCCGAACTCGACGAACTGGCTTACGACCGGGCCCGGCGTGCCTTCGGCGAGGACGACCCTGTCACCCTTGCCACCGCCCACAACCTCGGGGTGAGTTTGCGGATGATCGGCGAGTTCCAGCGTGCGCTGGAACTGGACCGGCGTACACACACGATGAAGGCGCGGCTGTACGGCCACGATCACACGCAGTCACTGTTGACCGAAGCCAGCGTCTCCATCGACGTGCGTGAGGCTGGGGACTATGCCGGCGCCCGAGCTCTGCAGCAGGCGGTGGTCGACGGCTATCGGGCTGTCCTTGGGACCAACAACCCCGAGACCCTGCAGGCCGTGCGACAACTCGGTGAGGCTTGTCGAAAGGTGGGCGATCACACCACCTCCCTGGAACTGGCTCGTGAGGCGTTCAGCCAGTTCACCCGGCGCTACGGCGACACCCATCCCGAGTCTCTGTCGGCGTCGCTCGCGCTGTCTGTGGCACTGCGGCACACCGGTGACCTGGAGGCAGCGCGAGCACGTGGCGAGCAGGCGAGCGAGCGGTACCGCATGCTGTTCCAGCCTGATCATCCGCACGTTTTGGCAGCCGATATCGACTTGGCGGTGACGCTGCGCCTCCTGGGCAGGGTGGAAGAAGCCAAACAGTTGGATGAGGGGGCGCTGCAGTCCCTGACCCGTCGACTCGGGGAGGGGCATCCGAACGCGCTGGTCTGTGCCATTAACTTGGCGAGCGATCTGAGCGCGCTTGGCCGCGCTCAAGAGGCCCGTGAACTCGGTCAGAGCACACTGGAGTTGTGCAGGGCCCGGCTGGGCGAGGATCACCCGACCACGCTCGCGTGCGCGGCAAACGTGTCGCTCGACCTCCTCGCAGTCGGTGAGGAGGCGGCCAGTGAGGCTTTGCGCGACGACACCTTGGAGCGTATGGAGCGGGTGCTGGACGGGCCGCGTCGCCATTCCCAGGAATTCACGCCGCATCCTGCGACGGTGCAGGCCCGCGCCTCGGAAAGGGCCAACTGCGACATCGACCCGCTGACGCTCTGAACCGCTTGCACGGGTGGAGCCGCCGTCTGCCTCAGTTGCAGACGGCGGTTGACGTTCCTTTGGGGGGCGAGGCGAGCCAGGTGACGAGAGCCAGCGGATCGAGTGACCGGCCCGAGGACTGCGCCAGGGCCTGTGCGACCGCCCGGGCCTGTTCGGGTCGATGGCAGAGCAGGGCGGCGGCAGGGTGGACACCTTCGATTTCGAGGGCCCGGCCGAGACCGGCCCAGGCCCCGGCGTGAGCCGGTTGTCTTCGCAGGTGGGCAACATAAGCGTCGCGGGCGGCGGAGGCGTCGCCGGTTGCCAGCAGAGCGTCGCCAGCCAGGGCGCCGGCGACCCGGGCGGATGTCTGTCCGGGCACATCGAGATGTGGCTGTTCGCCATCCACCGTGTCCAGCCGGTGTCGAACGAGCATGGCAAGGCTGTCCAGCCAGCGGGCGGATGGATCGGACGCGATCGTGGGTTTGGCGGCGAGGGAGACCGGAGGCCCGTCGGCTCCGTCGAGCCAGGCCTGTACGGTCTCGTCCACCGCTCGGACGGGAGGTTGCAGGTGGTGGGCTCGCCAGCGGGTTGCGTGGTCGGCCGCGCACATCCGGGCCAGGGCGAGCGGTTCTTCGGGAACCGGCTCATCCAGCCATAGAGCACACCTCTTGCGCAGTATGTCGATCACAGTCGCGCCCAACTCGGTCAAGCGTGGATGGAGGTGTATCTGCTCTATCGCCTTGACCACGTGTAACCGCCAGAGCGCGAACTCGAAGTGCGCCATGGCATCCCGGGAACTGTCGGCCTTTCGATGGGTGCGCCAGAAGCGGGTGATCCCGGTGAACGCGTAGATGCCTTGAAGCAGCCCACCGAGCGGTCGCGGATCGTCCCTCCATGGCGCGTACCACAACTCCTTGCCGTCGGGTTCCTCGCCCGGCTGCAGCAGGGGCTTCAGATGGAGCAGCCCACCCAGCTTGGTGTGCTGAAATTCGTGCACCAGGGTTACTGCCAATTGGACGGCGTCGTCCGGCAGTGAGGCCTGAATACCGCCGAACGCATCCCCGGAGGTCACACTGCGTGGCCGAAACCTTTCCCTTGCTCGGGTGGGGCTCAGGGAGAACAGCCCTCGCCGCATGGCCTCGGCGGTGTCCGGCTGCTCCCGCAACAGGACCGCCCACGCTAGCTCGAGCAGCCGTCCCCACTGAGCCGCGGCGCTGTCGGAGAGCGGGCGCGGCTCAGTGGCCAGTGGATAGGTTCGGTACGGATCCACGTCGTCCAGGGCCAGTTCCAGCCGGTGCTTCGCCGGCCCGACCGTGACCCGGCGCACCGGGTGCCACCCCGGCCCTCTCGCGCCCAGTGTGAGAGGTACATCGACGCGGGCCCCGGCCGCTTCCACCACGGCGCGCCCTTCCCCACTCCGCACGGTTGCCCTCGACCACGGTTCGACGACGGGTACTGCCGCGCAGCCGAGCGTGGGCAGCGGCACCCAGCCGTGGCGTACCGGCACGTCGATGGTGAAGTCCAGACCCGCGCGCAGGCCCGCAGCGGCAGCAAGGGCGGAGAAATATCCGTGTTCCACCCAAAGCGGCGGATCGTGCGGCGTGGCCGAACCACGGAGTCGGCGCAGCAGACCGGCCAGCCACATACCGGTCTGGGGGTATATCAGCACCTCGTCCACTACGGAAGGCGCGCTCTGCTGGGCCTCGCTGAGCAGGTCCCAGGCGGAACCCAGGTCCACTGTGTCATCGAGGAGTCGTAACAGCAGGAGGCGGCGGCTTCGCTCGGCCCGCATCAGGAGATCCAGGGTCTTAGGGCCTCCGTCCCCGCGGGCCAACTCAGCCAAGCTGTCCTGCGGCAGACAATGATGTGGCAGCGACCGCTCAGCCCTCATGGACGGCCCTGACATCGTCAGTCGAAACGCTGTGGATTTCCGAAGCCGTTGACGCTGGCCAGAGGTTGATCGATCCTCTGGAGCAACTCCTCCAGGGACGTGGCCAGAACCTGACTGTCCATGGAGCGCAGCGTTTCAAGAGATACCCCCGCGAGATCGACTAGGTTGGACTCGACGGCGGCCACAGACGGCTCCATGACGGCCAAACCCCTTCCCCCCGGCTGCACTTGTGGTGCGGGCTGCTCATATCCCCCTGATAATGGCCCGCCGTACAGGGGATGAAACCCCGTGCCCGTGGCGCGCCGCGATATCAGGTCAGCGATGGCGCCGGGACAACTCCACCGCCTCCTGGTCCATTCGGGCAACCCCGGCGGACTCGCCCTCCATCAACCGTATCGCTTCCAGGAGTTGGTCCAAGGTCCCGCGATAACGGAGGCAGGTTCGCAGGATGCCGAACACGTCCGGCCGCAAGGCGTTCGAGCGCGGGCTCATGGCCGAGATCACCGGATCGATGCTGTCGAGGATCAGTGTCAGGCCGTTGCGGTCGCTCACGCTCGGCAGCGCGGTCAATGCCGTGACGAGACCGTCGAGTTCGCGCAGGGGGAGGTTCTCGGGCAGCTCGACCAGGCTGACCGGACCGTCGGGGTTCGGCGTCGGGGCGGTGCCCTGCGTCAGGTCGGCCAAGGTTGGGGGTAGGCCAGCGGTCCGGTGCAGCAGGTCCAGCTCGTCGCGGTTCATCAACTCGTACCAGCGGTCCACGCGGACGGCCGCGAGGCGGCCCAGGCCGTCAGCGCGGTGATGGGCGTTGACCAGTCCGATCAACGAGCTGTGGTGCCAGACCGCGGCGCCGGACATGCCCTCCCACGGGGATCGGGTCGGGTCGGGGTCCGATTCGGGGGGCTCGATAAGGAGCTCGAGCGTTCCCTCGCGGCGGTTGGACAGCGCGGAGATCTTTCCGCTCGCGTGACATGAGTCGCGGTACGCGGTGTCAGCCCCGTGGTCCCGGCGGAGTTTGAAGCGGGGGAAGCCCATGGTGGTGAAGGGCAGAAGTGCGTCCGTCTCCGGGACGGCGCCGTAGGTGGGCGACTCGCCGCCGTCCCGCGCCGTGCCCGAGAGCTCCAGCAGTGCCACGTCGGCTCTGGTGGAGGCGAGCGCCACGCGGGCGGGCGCACTCCACTCGCCGGGGCGGTCCGCCTCGAACCGCACGACCGCCGTGTCCGCGTCGCTGACCAGATGGGCGGTGGTGAGGACCCAGCGGTCACCTACCTGGTAGCCGGAACCACGCCATCTGGAGTTGTGGCCCCGAGCGGCCAGAACCTCCGCCACCCGCGCCGGGTTCAGTCCCGCCACCGCTTCACCGCCCTCGGCTCCTCGCGCAACCCCTGCACCAGCAGGAGGAGTTCGACCGCAACCGGTCCCTACCCCCACCGCCCGTCCATCACTCGATCCGGGTGGATTCGGTGCCGTGAGCCTGTGAGGTCTCTGTGATGCATTAGGGTCGCTGAGGCTGCCATAACAGCCGGAAACGCTACGAAATGCAGAAAAGTGCAGAAAAGGACGGGTCATGGACAAGTCCGGAGTCGAGTCCGAGCTGATCGATCTCAGTGGGGTTCCGTTGGAGTCCTGGCCCTCTCTTCCGCTGCCGGCCGGCGACGGCTCGCTGCGGCGGCTGCTCGGCCGGATCGACGATCCGGCCAGCAGCCTCGGTGGTTACAACCCGCAGCGCGACGAAGCGTGACCGGCGCGCACGTTCTCGCCGACGAGGCCTTCGGTGAACTGCTCGGCGGCGGGGGCGGGCCCGCGGCCGTGGACGCGCTGCGGGCCGGTGAGCGCAGCTGGCGGCTGCTGGTCGTACGCGCCCTGCTCGACGCCTGTCCCGACGACCCGCCCGTCGACGCCTGGCAACTCCTCATGCGCGCCCGCGCGGTTGACCCGGCCGCCTTCGAGGAACTGCTCGCCTACCCGTCCGTCGGAGTGTGGGCCGCCCACACCCTGCGGCGGCTGCGCGGTACGGCATCCGGTGACACACCGCCGGACACCGGCTACCTGTACGCCGTCGCGGCGAGCGCGGCGATCCGCGCCGGGCTGGACTTCCGTACCGAGATCCCCGTACGCGACGGTTGGGCCGTACTGCCCGCCCTCGGGGCGATGCGCGTGTCCGGTGCGTCGGCCGAGGTCTCAGCCGCGGGCGGACGGGTGCTGGTCGGCGGGCGGGTGCTGGACGGGGCGGACTGGCATCCGCTGACCCGGCTGCGCGCCGACGGCTGTGCGCTGGTTCTCGACGACGCCGATCCCTATCGCACGCTGCGCACCCCCGTTCCGACCGAGCCCGTGCCGGACGAAGGCTGGCAGGAGCTGTTCGCCGAGGCCTGGGAGATCCTGCGCGGGCTCGACGCGGAAGCCGCCCGGGCCCTGGGTGGGGGGCTCGTCACCGTCGTTCCCCGGCCGCGCGCCGAGCGCTTCCGGCCGCACAGTGCGTCCTCCGGGGACGCCTTCGGCGCCGCCCTCGCCTCCGTCCCCGACGACGGTGAGCAGTTCGCCTCGACCCTGGTGCACGAGTTCCAGCACAACAAACTCAGCGCCTTCATGCACCTGTTCACCCTCTACGACGACCAAGGCGACGGGCGCCTGCACTACGCGCCCTGGCGGGACGATCCGCGTCCGCTGGGCGGGCTGTTGCAAGGGGTGTACGCCTTCTTCGGGGTCACCGGGTTCTGGCGGCGGCGCGAACACCCCCTCGGGCGATTCGAGTTCGCGCTGTGGCGGGAGCAGACCGCGCACGCCCTGCGGGGGATCGGAGCCGCCGAGGGGCTGACCGATCTGGGGCGGCGCCTGGTGGGCGAGCTGGAACGGCGGCTGACGCCTTGGCTGACGGAAGAGGTCGATGAACCCGCTCGCAGCGCGGCCGAGTTGGCGGTGGCGGATCATCGGGCGACCTGGCGTGCGTACCATCTGCGCCCCGACCCGCGGGTGGTACGCGCACTCGCGCGAGGCCTGCCGGGGGGCAGCGGCGAGGCCGAGCTCGTCCCCGGCACTCCCGAGCGGGGCTTCGACACGCGTGCCGTGCTGTTGCGGTGGCTGCTGGCCGACCCCGCGGGATTCGACGCGCTGTGCGACGACCCCGGTGCCACCGTGGAGGGAGCGCGGCCCGAGGACGTCGCCCTCGTCCGTGGCGATACGGCTCAGGCGTCGCGGGCGTTCCGGGAGCGGATCCTGCGCGGGGCCGGCGATCCCGAGACCTGGGTGGGCCTCGGGCTCGCGGCGCGGGCGGCCGGGGACCCGGCGGGCGAGGCGCTGCTGGCCAGGCCGGAGCTGGTCATGGCGGTGCACGGCGAACTCGGCCCGGACGCGGACCCATTGGCGACGGCCCTGCTCACCCGCCCAGCTTGAGCAGCGCCTCGTCCGTCAGCCGGTACACCGTCCACTCGTCCTGCGGCCGGGCGCCCAGGGACTCGTAGAAGGCGATGGACGGGGCGTTCCAGTTCAGGACGGACCACTCCAGGCGCTGGTAGCCGCGTTCGACGCAGATCCGGGCCAGTTCGGTGAGCAGGGCCTTGCCGTGGCCGGCGCCGCGGGCGGTGGGGCTGACGTAGAGGTCCTCCAGGTAGATGCCGTGAACACCGCGCCAGGTGGAGAAGTTCAGGAACCACAGGGCGAAGCCGACCGGTTCGCCGGTCGTGTCGTCGACGGCCAGGTGCGCGTAGGCGGCGGGGCGGTCGCCGAAGAGGGCCTCGTGGAGCTGTTCCTCGGTGGCCTTCGCCTCGTGCGGGGCCTTCTCGTACTCGGCCAGCTCGCGGACGAGCCTGTGGATGACCGGGATGTCGGCGGGGGTCGCGGTACGGATCATGTGGCGAGGTTAACCCCGATGCGCGCGCAGGCGGGTGGCGATGTCGAGGTGCTCGGGGAGGGGCGGGTCGCCCTCCTCGATCCGCCACACCGAGTTCTGCAGCACCCGGCCCAGCGTCCAGGCGCGGGCCCGGGACCGGTCGAGGCCCAGGACCTCCGTCATCGCGTCGAAGCGCCAGCACGTCTCGCCCGGGTCGAAGCGGTTCCACAGGGCCGGGAACAGTTCGAAACCGGGGTCGCCCGCGAGGGGCTTGGGGTCGATGGCGAGCCAGGGGGCCCGGTCGGCGGCGAGGACGTTCTCGAAGTGCAGGTCCCAGTGCAGGAGCCGGTCGCCGGGGTCGGACGCGACCTCCCGTACCGCCGCCGCGCAGTCCGCGAGCAGCTGTCGTACGGCCGGATCCTCGACGTCGGGGAGTACGGCCTCCGCGCGATCGAGGAGGCGGGGGGCCAGGTCGGCCAGGCGGCGGAGTTCCGGTGGGGCGGGGGTGGCGGTCAGGTTGGCCAGGAGGCGGGCGACGACCAGGGTGGCCTCGCGGGTGTCGGGCAGGTCGGCCAAGTGCCGTGTGGCGTCGAGGCGTTCGAGGAGCATCGTGCCGGTGTCCGGGTCGTGGACGAGGAGGCGGGCGGCGCCGTCGCCGTTCCAGGCCCGTAGCGCGACCGGCTCTCCCACGGTCTCGTCGTCGACGTCCTGGAGCTTGAGCACGGCGGGGGTGCCGTCGGGCCGCCGTACGGGGAGGACGAGGGCGACTTGGCCGCGCATGGGTGGGCCGTCGCGCCGAAGGTCCCACTGGTCGAAGAAGTGCGCGGCGCGTTCGATCATGGGCCGACGGTAGTGGGGTTCCTGGGGGGCGGGCCATCGGAAAACCACGGAATCCGAAGGAGACAGTGGCCGTCGGCACGGGTTAACGTCGCGGCCATGAGCAGCTCGGTCAGCGATGTCGTCAACGGTGGCATCTCCTTCTGGTACGCGGACGACGGCCTCCCCGCGGTGCGGGAGCCGTTGTCCGGTGACTCCTCGGCGGATGTGGTGATCGTCGGGGGCGGGTACACGGGTCTGTGGACCGCGTACTACCTGAAGAAGGCGGCGCCCTTTCTCCGGATCACCGTTCTTGAGCAGAAGTTCTGCGGGTACGGCGCCTCCGGGCGCAACGGCGGATGGCTGTACAACGGGATCGCGGGGCGGGACCGGTACGCGGCGCTGCACGGGCACGAGGCCGCGGTGGCGCTTCAGCGGGCGATGAACCGGACGGTGGACGAGGTCGTCGCCGTGGCGGAGGCGGAGGGGTTCGACGCCGGTGTGCACAAGGGCGGCGTGCTGGAAGTGGCCCGTACGCCCGCGCAGTTGGCTCGGCTGAAGGCCTTCCACGAGACGGAGCTGGCCTTCGGGGAGAAGGACCGGGAGCTGTACGACGCCCGGGAGACCGCCGAGCGGATCCGGGTCGCGGACGCGGTGGGCTCGTCGTGGACTCCGCACGGGGCGCGGGTGCATCCGGTGAAGCTGGTGAAGGGGCTCGCCGCGGCGGCGGAGGCGCTCGGGGTGGTGATCCATGAGCGGACTCCGGTGACGGGGATCCGGCCCAAGCACGCGGTGACGCCGTACGGGACGGTGCGGGCCCCTTATGTGCTGCGGTGCACCGAGGGCTTCACGGCGGCGTTGAAGGGGGAGCGGCGGACGTGGCTGCCGATGAACTCCTCGATGATCGCCACCGAGCCGTTGACGGAGGCGCAGTGGGAGTCCGTGGGGTGGGACGGGCGGGAGACGCTCGGGGACATGGCGCACGCGTACATGTACGCGCAGCGGACCGCTGACGGGCGGATCGCGCTGGGCGGTCGTGGGGTGCCGTACCGGTACGGCTCGCGGACGGACAACGACGGGCGGACGCAGGGCGCGACGATCGAGGCGCTGCGGGAGATCCTGCTCGGGTTCTTTCCCTCGCTCGCCGGGGTGCGGGTGGAGCATGCCTGGTCGGGGGTGCTGGGTGTGCCGCGGGACTGGTGCGCGACGGTGACGCTGGACCGGGGTACGGGCCTTGGCTGGGCCGGTGGGTATGTCGGGTCCGGTGTGGCCACGGCGAATCTGGCGGCGCGTACCTTGCGGGATCTCGTGCAGCTGGACTCGGGGCAGGGCGGGCGTACCGAGCTGACGGATCTGCCGTGGGTGGGGCACCAGGTGCGCAAGTGGGAGCCGGAGCCGTTGCGGTGGCTCGGGGTGCAGGGGATGTACGCGGTGTACCGGGCGGCGGACCGGCGCGAGACGTCTTCCCACAGCGCGGAGTCCTCGCGGCTGGCGAGGTGGGCGGATCGGGTGGCGGGGCGGCACTGAGCGGGGTGGGGGCGGTATGTGACCGAAGGGTGCCGCGTGATGCCGTCTGCCGGCCGCGGCACCGTCGTGGCTGGTCGCGCCGGCGCGGCGGTGCCTCGAACTCGGTACAGCCCTGGACCCCGGGGGCCTGCGGCTGGGTTGCGGTGCGTTGAACTCGGTACAGCTCCGCACCCCCTGGGGGTCTGCGGCTGGGTTGCGGTGTGTTGAACTCGGTACAGCTCCGCACCCCCTGGGGGTCTGCGGCCGGGTTGCGGTGTGTTGAACTCGGTACAGCTCCGCACCCCCTGGGGGTCTGCG
>NZ_JBSFOK010000002.1:126336-165744 GCF_053587635.1 Streptomyces sp. NPDC003635
GCGGCCGGGTTGCGGTGTGTTGAACTCGGTACAGCTCCGCACCCCCTGGGGGCCTGCGGCCGGGTTGCGGTTCCGCTGCTACGGCTCCAGGACCACCTTGCCCGTCGTAGCCCTCGATTCCAGGGCTCGGTGGGCCGCTGCCGCCTCCGCCAGGGGGTAGCGCTGTACCGCCGGGCGCAGTCGGCCCTCCGCTGCCTCGGTCAGGGCCCGGAGTTCCAGGGTGCGGACGGGGTTGGGGCCGCCCGCCTTGCTCAGCATCACGGGGCCCAGGACCTGTTCCGTGACGCCTTCGACCACGTACGGCTCGCCAGCGTTCAGGCCGTCCGCCGACCAGCCGAAGACGACGTGCTTGCCGTGGGGGCCGATCAGGGCCACGGAGTCCCGGGCCGCGTCCCCGCCCACGCCGTCGAAGACCACCGTGGCCTCGCGGCCGCCCAGCCAGGCGCGGACCTTCTCCGGCCAGTCCGGGTCCTTGTAGTCCACGGCCAGATCGGCACCGTTCGCCCGGACCCTGGCCACCTTCTCCGGGCCGCCGGCCAGGCCGATCACCGTGGCGCCGGCGTTCCGGGCGTACTGGACGAGCAGCGTGCCGATGCCGCCCGCCGCGGCCGGGACGACGGCCACCGAGTCCGGGCCCAGCTCGGCGAACTGCAGGATCCCCATCGCCGTACGACCTGTTCCGATCATCGCGACGGCCTCCGCGAAGTCCAGGTTCGCCGGGATCTCGTGCAGGCGGTCGACGTCGGTGACGGCCAGTTCGGCGTAGCCCCCCGGGGCGAAGCCCAGATGCGCCACCACCCGCTTGCCGAGCCAGAGTTCGGCCACGCCCTCGCCGAGGGACTCGACCACGCCCGCGACCTCCCGGCCCGGGATCGTGGGCAGCGGCGTCGGGGTCGGCGCCGGGCCCTGCATGCCCTCTCGCAGGGCCGCGTCGAGAAGGTGGACACCGGCCGCGGCGACCGCGATCCGGACCTGGCCGGGGCCCGGCCGGGGAGCCTCGACCTGCTCGTAGGTGAGGTTCTCGGCCGGGCCGAAGGCGTGCAGACGGATGGCGTGCATCGGTTCCCCCCATCGGAGTGGTGTGCTCGTTCGGGGCCCACTCTGCAACCTCAAGCAAGCTTGAGGTCAAGCGCCGCCTGCTGCCCCAGCGCCAGCGATACGGCCGTCAGCGCGCTGTTGAAGGACACCTCGGACAGCACCCCGGGCGCCGCCACCTGGTCGCCCGCCAGGTAGACCCCGTCCCCGCGGTCGATCGCCGGGCGGTCCCGCCAGCTCGTGCCAGGCACGTCCACCGCGCCGGTACGGCCGTTCGCGAGAGCCTCCCGCCGCCAGGTGACCCGGTCCCGCCAGCCCTCGAAAGCGAGATCCAGCAACTGCTCGGCACGGGTGATCCCGGCGGCCTTCGACTCCGCCGGGCCCAGTGGGATCTGCCCCTGGATCAGGCTCTCGCCGGCCGGTGCGAGGGTCCGGTCCTGGGCCGTGAAGCGCTCGATCCAGCCCGGGTGGTCCAGGTCGGAGACGGCGAAGGCGTCGCCACGCCGGGTGCGTACCGCCAGGTCGATCAGCGCCGTACGCCCGCTCGTCCAGGTCAGGCTGTCGTCCTTCAGCAGCCGCCGGGCGGAGTCCAGGGAGGTGGCGACGACGACCGGGGTGTCGGTCGGCAGCGTGTCGACGCGGGACAGGGTCTCCATCCGGACCCCGAGATTCCAGGCGTGGTCGGCCATCCGCCCGATGACACTGCCCCAGCCGCCGCGCGGGTAGTGCGCCTCCGGCGGCAGCTTGGTCGCGCGGCGCAGCCGCTCCTGCACGAAGGCGGCGGACAGCGCGCCCGGGTCGTGGTGGAACAGGGCCACGGCGGAGTAGTGGGCCGCCGCGCGGGCGCCTTCCTCGCCCGCGATCCCCGTCGCCCAGCTCATGAAGTCCGCGTCGACCGGCGCCTGCGGCAGTCCGGGGCGCAGCAGCTTGAGCATGCCGAAGGGCGGGGTGCGGCGCAGCGCGCCCTTGTGCCGCAGCCGCAGCCGGGCCGCCTCCAAGGGCGGGAGCGGGGCCAGGCGCCCGATCAGATCGCGCTGCTTGAGCCAGGCCCAGTGCGGACCGCCGTTGTAGAGGGCGTGCGGGCCCTCGTTCGTCCGGTACGGCCCCTCGGCGGTCCGCGCCCGTCCGCCCAGCGTGTGGTGGGCCTCGTACACGGTGACCTTGGCGCCCGCTTCGGCGGCGGTGATGGCCGCGGTGAGTCCGGCGAAGCCGCCGCCGACGACGGTGATGCGGTGCATAGGGATCTCCCTCTGCTCGGGTGGCCTGCTGCGTGGTGGCCCTTGCTACGAGTACGACGCATCGAGGCGCGTGAAATGTGACATCGGCCGGGTCTCCGCAGCTCAGGGCCGGGTCGGGGGCGTTGTCAGTGGTGGGGTGCACCATGAGGGCATGGCGACTGCGGAGCGTGGCGGTACGACGGTGAAGGCGGCCCGGCGCCCCGAGGTGCGGCTTCCGGCACTGGAGGTGTGCGCCGGGGGACTAGAGCCGGACGGTGACTACGACGGGCTGGAGTTCCGGGAGGCGGATCTCGCCGGGCAGGACGGCGGCGGCGCCCGCTTCATGGACTGCGCGCTCAGGGCGTGCGTGCTGGACGAGAGCCGGCTCGCCCGCGCCCGTCTCCTGGACTCGGTGCTCAGCGCTCCGCGCGGGGTCGGCACGGACCTCGCGGAGGCGACCTTGCGGGACGTGGAGCTGCTCGACGCCCGCCTCGGCGGCGTCCAGCTGCACGGCGCCGCCCTGGAGCGGGTCCTGATCCGCGGCGGCAAGATCGACTACCTGAACCTGCGCGCGGCCCGGCTCAGAGACGTCGTCTTCGAGAACTGCGTGCTGGTCGAGCCGGACTTCGGGGGCGCGACCCTGGAGCGGGTCTCGTTCCCGGGCTGCGTGCTGAAGGGGGCGGAGCTGAGCGGGGCGACCCTGAGGGACGTGGACCTCAGGGAGGCGGCGGCACTGGAGATCGCGGGCGGGGTGGACCGGCTGTCCGGGGCGGTGATCAGCACGGGGCAGCTGCTCGATCTGGCACCGGTGCTGGCGGGGGCGCTGGGGATCCGGGTGACCGACTGACGAGGGGCGGGGGCAGCGGCCGACTGACGAGGGGCCGGGGGGCGGGGGCGGCGGGAAGAGCCAGGGCGTAGGCAGGGGGAGGAGCGGGGGCGGGGTCAGGGGAGAGTCAGGGCATGCGGGGGAGTGGGGGCGTAGGCGGGGGCGGGGTCAGGCATGCGGGGGGAGCGGGCCTGGAGGCAGGGGGAGCGGGGGCGTAGGCGGGGCAGTCGCAGGGGGCGGAGCCGGGGCTGGGTCAGGGCATGCGGGGGAAGCGGGCCTGGAGGGTCCAGATCGCCGGGTTCTCGGCCAGGTCCTCGTGCAGATCGCACAGGTCGGCGATCAGGTCGTGCAGGAAGTCCCGCGCCTCGCGCCTGAGCTCCGCGTGCGAGAAGCTCAGCGGTGCCTCCTCCGCGGGCATCCAGTCCGCCTCGACGTCCACCCAGCCGAAGCGGCGCTCGAAGAGCATCCGGTCGGTGGACTCGGTGAAGTCCAGCTCCGCGTGCTGTGGGCGGGACGCCCGAGAGCCCGCCGGGTCCTGGTCCAGACGCTCCACGATGTCGCACAGGGCCCACGCGAAGTCGAGCACCGGCACCCATCCCCAGGCTGTGGACAGCTCGCGGTCCTCCTTGGTGTCCGCGAGGTAGACGTCGCCGCAGAAGAGGTCGTGGCGCAGGGTGTGGACGTCCGCGCGGCGGTAATCCATCTGCGGAGGGTCCGGGAAGCGGTTGGAGAGGGCGTAGCCGATGTCGAGCACGGGGTGATGGTGTCATGCCCTCGTAGGATCGCGATCGTGTACCGGTCCGTCCGTATCGCCCCCTTGCTGCTGGCCCTCGCCCTGACGGCGTGCGGCGGTGACAACCGTCACGGCGGTCCCGGTGCCCCGGGCCTCGGCGATCCCTACTTCCCCGAGGCCGGCAACGGCGGCTACGACGTCCAGCGCTACTCCCTGGACCTCGACTACGAACCCGCCTCCCGCCGCCTCTCCGGCACCGCCACCGTGACCGCCCGGGCCACCCAGGACCTCTCCGCCTTCGACCTGGACCTGCACGGGCTGTCGGTCGACGAGGTCACCGTCCAGGGCGAGCGGGCCCGCTGGAGCCGCGAGGGCCAGGAACTGATCGTCAGTCCGCCCGGCCCGCTCGACGACGGTGAGACCTTCGAGGCGCGCGTCCGCTACCACGGCACCCCCCGGACCGTCACCGACCCCGACGGCTCGGCGGAGGGATGGCTGCCCACCTCGGACGGTGCCCTCGCGCTCGGCGAACCCACCGGCTCCATGGCGTGGTTCCCCGGCAATCACCACCCCTCGGACAAGGCGTCGTACGCCATCGAGGTGACCGTGCCGAAGGGCGTCGAGGCCGTTTCCAACGGGGAGCTCGCCGGTCGGCGCACGCGCGAGGGCCGGACGACCTATACCTGGCGGACCGCCGAGCCCATGGCGAGTTATGTCGCCACGCTCGCGATCGGCGACTACGACATCCGGCGCGGCACGGCCGGGGGTGTGCCGGAGTACACGGCCGTCGAACCCGGCGCGGCGGAGGCCGGCGACGAGCTGCCCGGCGTCATGGAGTGGGCGGAGTACAACTTCGGGCCGTACCCCTTCTCCTCCACCGGAGTGGTCGTCGCCGCGCCGGGCGACTCCGACTACGCCCTGGAGACCCAGAACCGGCCGGTCTTCCCCGGTGTCCCCGACACCGAGCTGCTCGTCCACGAGATCGCCCACCAGTGGTTCGGCAACTCCGTCACACCGCGGACGTGGCAGGACATGTGGCTCAACGAGGGCTTCGCGACCTACGCCGAGTGGCTGTGGGAGGAGGACCAGGGCGGCGACAGCGCGCAGGTGACCTTCGAGGCGCTGTACGGCAGTGACGACGCCGACCTCTGGGCCTTCCCGCCCGCCGAACCGCCCGGCGCCGAGCACATCTCGGACCGGCCGGTCTACGACCGCGGCGCGATGGTCGTCCACAAGATCCGGCAGGCGGTGGGCGACGAGGCCTTCTACGACCTCGTCCAGGGCTGGACCGCCGGCCGTCGCCACGGGAACGCGGACACCGACGACTTCACCGCGTACGTGGAGGAGCGGGCGCCCGACGTGGACTTCGGCCGCATCTGGGACGACTGGCTGTACGGGGACGGGAGGCCGGACCGCCCCTGAAGCCGGTCCGGCCTCCCGGGCGGGTCAGCCCCCTCACTCCGTCGGCATCAACCCTGCCCACTCCGTCGGCATCCCCTCTCCCACTCCGTCAGCAGCCGTGCCAGATCGGGCGGCCAGACCGGTTCCGGCTCGGCGGCGAGCTCCTCGCGGGTCCACCAGCGCCAGGCGAGGATGCCGTCCTGGGCGTGGGCGCCGGCGAGTTGGGAGCCGTCCGGTTCGCGGCGCGGGCCGTGGGTGACGTAGATGTGCTCGTGCTGGCGGACGGGGATGTCCATGCGCGTGAAGTCGTGCTCCCAGGTGCACAGCAGAGGGCCCGCTTCCAGGTCCGTCCAGCCCGTCTCCTCGGCCAGTTCGCGCAGGGCGCCCTCGCGCGGGCTCTCGTTTGCCTCCAGGCCACCGCCGGGCAGGGCCCAGTGGACGCCGACCTCGACGTTGTCGTAGCGGAAGAGGAGGACCGAGCCCTCCGGATCGACGACGGCGACCCGGGCGGCGCGGCGCGGGGTGCGCAGCGTCTTGCGCAGGACCGCGCAGGGGCGGTGCAGCGCGCGGTCCTCGCGGTGATCCACGACCTCGTAGCCGAGTGCGGTCCAGAAGGCGAGGGCCCTGGGGTTGCCGGTGAGGACGGCGAGGCGTACGGCGGTACGGCCGGACGTGCGGAAGCGGTCCTCGACGGCGTGGGCGATCCGGCGGCCGTGGCCCCGTCCGTGCAGGCTCGCGTCCACCATCAGCAGGCCGATCCACGGGTCCGGGTCGGCCGGGTCGGGGTGGTGGGCGAGGGTGATGGCGATTCCCACGAGCGACCCCTCGGCGCGGGCGAGCAGCACCTCCGCGTCCGGATGCGCCAGCTCCGCGGCCAGCGCCGCCGCCACCTGCTCCGGCCGGATGTCGTCCGGGTCCGGGAAGTCCCCGCTGAGCGCCTGGAATTCACGGTTCGCCGCATAGAGAGCCGTCAGCTCGGTCAGCAGCGGGGCCGGGATGTCGTGGTCCGGGGAGAGGGGCAGGGGTTCGAGGATCATGCCGGGGACGCTACTGCGACACGACCGAACCCCCGGCCGGAACCGGGGGTTCGGGTGCGTCGGACGTCCGGACGGGTCCGTCAGACGTTGACGCCGAAGTCCTGGGCGATGCCGACCAGGCCGGAGGCGTAGCCCTGGCCCACCGCGCGGAACTTCCACTCCGCGCCGTTGCGGTACAGCTCGCCGAAGACCATGGCCGTCTCCGTCGCCGCGTCCTCGGACAGGTCGTAGCGTGCGATCTCGGCGCCGCCGGCCTGGTTGAGGATGCGGATGTAGGCGTTGCGGACCTGGCCGAAGTTCTGCGAGCGGTTCTCGGCCTCGTAGATCGAGACCGGGAAGACGATCTTGTCGACGTCGGCGGGGAGACCCGCGAGGTTGACGTTGATCGCCTCGTCGTCGCCCGCGCCCTCGCCGGTGCGGTTGTCACCGGTGTGGACGATGGTCTGGTCCGGGGTCTGCTTGTTGTTGAAGAAGACGAAGTGGGCGTCGGAGTAGACCTTGCCCTGCGTGTTCACCGCGATGGCGGAGGCGTCGAGGTCGAAGTCCGTGCCGGTGGTGGTGCGGACGTCCCAGCCGAGGCCCACGGTGACGGCGGTCAGGCCCGGAGCCTCCTTGGTGAGCGAGACGTTGCCACCCTTGGACAGGCTTACAGCCATTGTTGGGAGTCCCTTCCCTCGTAGTGCGTACGAGCACGAAGCTACAGCTACCCCTAACAACGCGGAGCGGGGACGTGAGGTTCCAGCTCTCTTTACTTTCTTTACTCGGCCGACCGGGCACATATTCGCGTGACGTGGTCCGGTCAGACGCGCGACCATGGACGGCATGTCCGGTCCTTATCCCGTCCGCGGCTCCGTCTCGCTCCCCGAGGCCGAGCTCATGTGGCGTTTCTCGCGGTCGTCGGGGCCCGGCGGACAGCACGTCAACACCAGCGACTCCCAGGTCGAGCTGCGCTTCGACCTGGCGCGCACCGAGGCCCTGCCCGAGGTGTGGAAGCAGCGGGCGCTGGAGCGGCTCGCCGGACGCCTGGTCGACGGCGTCATCACCGTCCGCTCCTCCGAGCACCGCTCCCAGTGGCGCAACCGGGAGACGGCTGCCGTGCGCCTCGCGGCGCTGCTGGCCGAGGCCACCGCACCCCCGCCCAAGCCGCGCAGGCCGACCCGCATCCCCCGGGGCATCAACGAACGCCGTCTGCGGGAGAAGAAGCAGCGCTCGGACACCAAGCGCGGCCGCTCGGGGCGCGACTGGGGATAGCGGGCCAGTCGGCTGTCCCCTCCAGGTCCGGGTCCGCCGTACCGGGCCCGTTCAGGCGCTCAGCTTCAGCACCCCTACCGTCTGGCCCCCGCTCGTCTCCCCGTTCGGCTCGAAGCCCAGACCCAGATAGAAGCCCTCCGGGCCCGTCGGACCCGGGTGCCAGGTGACGTACATCTCGCTTCCGCCCCTGCGGCGGATCTCGTCCGCCACCGCGTCGACCGCGAAGCGGCCGTAGCCCCTGCCCTGTTCGGGCGCCGCGATGTTCAGGCGCCACAGGCCGGAGCGGACGACGCTGCCGTCGCCCTTCCAGTCGATGTCGAGGAAGGCCATCACAAAGCCCACCGTGCGGTCGGCGTCGAGGATCAGGCGGGGCCAGGCGACCGTGGGCCGGACATAGGCCTCGGCGAGTGAGTGGGCGACCGGCTCGACCGCGTGTTCCTGATCCGGGCGGATCCGGATCGCGATCGCGTCCTCGACATTCTTCGGTGTGAGGGTTTCGAGGCGGGGGCCGTTCGTCGTCATGTGCGCACCATAGGGAGCGAGTTCACTCTCCGTCAGCTGAATTCCGGATCAGCCCAATTGGCGATAGCGACCGCGGAAATACGTCAGCGGGCCGCCCTCCGCGCTCGGTACCCGGGCCGTCAGGACCCGGCCGATGACCAGGGTGTGGTCGCCCGCGACCACCCGCTGCTCGGTCCGGCACTCCAGCTGCGCCAGCGCCCCGCCGACCAGCGCGGCACCGGTCGCCTCGCCGCGGACGTACGGGATGTCCTCGAAGAGGAGGCGGTCGCTGATGCGGCCCTTCATCGCGAAGCGGCCGGCGATGTGCCGCTGGCTCTCGGAGAGGACCGAGACCGCCCACAGGGGCTGCTCGTCGAGCAGGTCGTCCATGCGCGCGCCCGTGCGCAGGCTGACCATGACCAGGGGCGGGTCGAGGGAGACCGACACGAACGCCGTGGCCGTCATGCCGACGTCCTCGCCCTTCGGCCCGTCCGCCGCCAGCGGGGGCTCGAAGGCGGTCACCAGGACCACGCCCGCGGCCAGCCGGGACATGGCGGCGCGGAACTCGTCGTTGCTCACCCCCTCAGCATGCCCGGCGAGGGGCGGTGCGGTGATCGGGGCGGGCGGGGCGGGGGGAATGTTCGGCACGCGGGAAACGCTAGTGTCCGCCGTGCGGCCGTCGCATCGGGCCCGGGTCCGAGGAGGGACCTAGGACCTTCGGCGGACATCTGTGGCACCCTTGCGTGATCCTTCGCACCGCGCACAAAGTTTGCGTTCAGTAAACGCACAGGAAAAACGCAGAAACACCGCGCAATTGTTCATCTTTCGCTGTGACTTGAGTCACAAGGCCCAGTAATTGTTGACCCTGTGTACCGAGTGGGCAGCGCGCTGTGATTCAGTGGCGGGGAACCTTCATCAAGAACAGCAAGGGCACCCCACGGAAAAGACGCCGAAGAACAACCCTTGATTCGCTGCGAGGTCTCGGGGGGAGGGCGAGCATGGAGACCGAGTCGGAGCCGTACGTCCGTCTTGCGACCCTGCGGCAACTGCACCAGGTCATGGCGGACATGAACACCGCGCGCAGCCTGGCGGACACACTGCAGACCGTCGCCGACGGCGTCGTCACCGGCCTTGGCTACGAGCTGGCGGCCGTCAACCTGGTCCGGCCCGACGGCGACCTCGTCGTCGCCGCCCTCGCCGGCAACCCCGCCGCGGAGGCGCTGATCACCGGCCGCACCGGCTCCCGCGAGTCCTGGGAGCGCCGGCTCAGCATGGGCGAGCACTGGGGCGACCTGGTGTTCATACCGCACACCGAGGGCTGGGTCCTCGACGACGACGACGTCCCGCAGTGGTACACCGACGGTCCCGCGCCCCGCTTCGAGGACGAGTGGCACCCCTCGGACCGGCTCTTCGCGCCCATGTACACCCCGGGTGTGCACGGCGGCGCCAGCGGCGAGCTGATCGGCGTCCTGTCCGTGGACCGGCCGCGCAACGGCAGGCTGCCGGGCGCGTGGGGGCGCGAGGCCCTGCAGATGTACGCGTTCCAGGCCGCCATCGCGATCAGCAACGCGCGTCTACGTGCGAATATGCAGCGGGCACTGGTCAGGCTGGAGCGGGACCAGCAGGCGCTGCGGGCCAGCGAGGAGAGCTTCAGGCAGGCCTTCGAGTACGCCCCCTCCGGCATGGCCATCGCCGAGATGGGCGGCGACCAGCACGGCCGGATCCTGCGGACCAACGACGCTCTGTGCCGACTCCTCGGCCGCCCCGCCTCCGCGATGCGCCGCTACTCCTTCTCCGACCTCGTCCACCCCGAGGACATCGGGACGCTGCTGCGGACGTCGGCGGAGGGCGGGCGCGCGGAGCTCCGCCTGGGCCGCCGCGACGGCACCTATGTGTGGGTGTCCCTGCGCAACAGCGTCGTCGCCGACGCGGCCGACGGACCGCGCTTCCTGCTCACCCACGTCGAGGACATAGAGGAGCGCAAGCGCCGCGAGCTCCAGCTCGCCCACCGCGCCTCCCACGACTCGCTCACCGGCCTGCCGAACTCCGCCGAGCTGCGTTCCCGCCTCTCCGCCCGGCTCTGTCAGCGGCCCACGCACGCCGGGGCCCTGGAGTCCCTGGACGCGGCCTACGGCCACCCCGCCTTCGACGTCAACGGCCACGGCTTCGACTTCCGGCCCGGCGCCGAGTCCTTCGACGGCTACGACCACCATGTGCACACCGTCGCCCCCGAGAGTGAACGTGACGACGGCACCAAGGGGCTCGCGGTGCTCTTCTGCGACCTCGACGGCTTCAAGTCGATCAACGACCGGTTCGGGCACAACGCGGGCGACGCGGTCCTCATCGAGGTCGCCCGCCGGCTCTCCCGGGGCGTCCGGGACGGCGACACGGTGGCCCGGCTCGGCGGTGACGAGTTCGTGGTCCTGGCCGACGGACTCGGCCGGGCCGACGCCCAGGACCTCGCCGTACGCCTTCGGAACGAGATCATTCAGCCGATCCGGGTCGACGGCCGGGCCATGCGCGTCGGCGCCAGCTTCGGGATCGGGTGGGCCCACTGCGGCATGACCGCGGACGAGGTGCTGAAGTCCGCCGACGAGCGGATGTACGTAGAGAAACGATCTCGTCCCAAACAGCACAGACGCGCGGGATGAATCCCAGGTCAGTGAGCTGATGCGGTCTGAGTCACCCGATTGGGGCAGCCGGAGCGGGTAGGCTCGCCCTTCGTCACACGTACCGCAACAGCCCCGCACCTGGTGAGGAGACCAAGGGATGACGTCCGGCAACAACGGCGCCACTACGCCCGAGGACGACGACCCGTTCGGCTACCTCTACGCCGACGGGCAGGCCAATGGGGCCCAGCCGCCGTCCGGTGGCTACGGCTACCCGAACTCGGTGAACCGGGTGCGCTCGGTCGGCCAGCGGCAGTACGGCCAGCAGACGGCTCCCTATGCGCAGGTGCCGCAGCAGCAGGGCGCGTACGGCCAGCCGAACACGCACTACGCGGCTCCGGAGACCTTCCCGGGCGGTGCCCAGACCACCGTGTCGCCGAGCCCGGGCTACAACGGCGGCGGCAACGGCCGCGGGCGCGGCCCGAACACCAAGGGGCTGCTGATCGGCGCCGTCGCGGTGGTCGCCGCGGTCGTCATCGGCATCGCGGTGGCGATGGCGGGCGGCGACGACGGCGAGGGCGGCACCGACAACGAGGCCGGCCCCACCCAGACCCAGACCGAGAGCACGGACCCGACGCCGACGAAGGACAGCAACGCCGAGGAAAAGGCGGACCTGCCGAAGATCGACGCGAAGGCGCTGCGGCTCAGCTCAGGCATGGGGACGGCGTCGGAATTCAGCGGTGCCGAGGCGGTCGGCGGAGTCTATGTGACCGGCTTCAACCAGGTCGGAGCCAAGGTCACCTGGACCGTGGACGGCATCGAGAAGGACGGCACCTACCGGCTGTATGTGCGCTACGGCATCCCGGGCACGGACGCCAATGCCACCCTCGTGGTCAACGGCAAGCCCAGCAGCCAGCCCCTGAACATGGAGAACTTCGGCAACACTCCCAAGGGCGACTGGGAGCAGGGGTGGAAGTCCACTTGGGCCAACGTCAACCTGACCAAGGGCACCAACACGATCGAGCTGGCCTGCAACCAGGGCAATCAGTGTGACGCGGTGTTCGACCACATGTGGCTGCAATAGAAGCTGTGCTCCGCCCATGTCGGGCGGAGCACAGGCCGTGGCGCTACCTCGCGTAGACCGCAATGCCCGTGACGGTGCCACGGGTGTTGTCCGAGTAGGTGTGCGGCCCCAGAGTGACCAGGCGCGTGCCTGCGCCGCAGCCCAGGGTGGCGTGCCAGAACTCGATGCGGTAGTTCGTCTGGTTCGAGACGGACCGGGCCGTGGCGAAGGGATAGCAACCGGGCGTCACGGAGCGGACGGTCCTGTCACCGGTCCGGTTCTTGCCCGTCCATCCGCAGACCTTCCCTTGCGGGCAGGTATTGGGATCAGCCGCCGCCGGTGTGGCGAGGGCGCCACCCAGCAACGCACCCGTCACGGCCACCGTCATCAGGCTTTTGCTGAGAATGCTCATATGAAGTTCCCTCGTTTGGACGGATCCCTGGTCAGGTGGATCCGTGAACGGCGGTGATCCTATAGAACGCTTGGTCGCCTCCGCCGTCCGGGCTGCTACGCCGCGCTGACCTCCCCCGTCACCGTCACCCGCCCCAGCAGGTCCTCGTAGGCCCGGTGGTCGAACTCCCCCGCCACCGGCGCCAGTACGCTCGCCGTCGACAGGGCCGCCGCGCGGGACAGGCGGGCCGGCCAGGGGAGGTTTTCGACCAGGCCCGAGAGCAGGCCCGCGACCGCCGCGTCGCCCGCGCCGGTCGGGTTGCCGTGCAGGGTGGTCGGTGGGGCCGCGCGCCAGCGGCCCTCGGGAGTGTGGGCGAGCAGTCCCGCGGCGCCCAGGGAGGCGACCACCGTGTGGGCACCGCGTCGGCGGGCGTCCTGGGTGGCGCGCAACGGCTCGTGGGATCCGGTCAGTTCGGCCAGCTCGTCGGCGTTGGGCTTGATGATGTCGGGGCGGGCGGCGACCCCGCGGCGCAGTGGTTCGCCGCTGGTGTCCAGGAGAACGGGGACGCTCGCGGCGCGTGCCGCGCGGACCAGCCCCGCGTACGCGCCCACCGGCACGCCCGGCGGCAGACTGCCGCACAGGGCCACCGCGTCGGCGGAGGCGAGCAGTTCGCCGTAGGACCGCTGGAAGGCCGACCACTCGGCGGGGGTGACGAGCGGGCCCGGCTCGTTGAGCTGCGTGGTGTCGCCGGTCAGTTCGTCGACTATCGCTATCGTGCGGCGCGTTGGGCCGGTGAGCGGGACGAGGGCGTCGCGCACCCCTTCGACGGCGGTCAGTTGCTCGCGCACGACACGGCCCGTGGCGCCGCCCGCGAAACCGGTGACGGTCACCTCGTGACCGAGGGCCGCCAGCACCCGCGCCACGTTCAGGCCCTTGCCGCCGGGGCGTTCGAGGACCTCGGAGACCCGGTGCGAGGCGTGCGGGCGCAGGGCCCGCACGCGATACGTGATGTCGAGAGCGGTGTTCAGCGTGACCGTGAGGATCACCCGGGCCGACCTCCCCCGAAGTAAGTGGTGCCGTCTCTTCCGGTCCCGATCATGCCAAACAGACGGCGGTCGTCCCAGTCCTCGGAACGGCCGCCGTCGCGCTGCCTCGGGACGGATCAGCCCAGTTGGGGATCGACCACCCATTCACCCCGGCGCAGGACGCCCTTGAGGTCGAAGGAGGCGTCCAGGAGGACCAGGTCGGCGTACTTGCCCGGTTCCAGCGAGCCGATCTCGTCGGACATCCCGAGCAGGCGGGCCGGGTTGGCGGACAGGGCGGTCACCGTGTCCTCGACCGAGAGCCCGTCGATCGTCACCGCGCGCTTGAAGGCCCGGTCCAGGGTGAGTGTCGAGCCCGCGATCGAGCCGCCCTCCACCAGACGGGCGACGCCGTCGGCCACCTCGACCTCCAGCGGGCCGAGCATGTAGCGACCGTCGCCGAAGCCGGCCGCGTCCATCGCGTCGGTGATGAACGCGACCCGGTCGGCGCCCGCGTGATGGAACGCCAGCTGGAGGGCGGCGGGGTGCAGATGCGTCCCGTCGTTGATCAGCTCGACGGTGATCCGGTCGTCCTCCAGGAGCGCCGTGATCGGGCCGGGGGCGCGATGGCCGAGGGCGGGCATCGCGTTGAAGAGGTGCGTGGCGACGGTGGCGCCCGCGTCGATCGCCCGCACGGTCTGCTCGTACGTCGCGTCCGTGTGCCCGATCGCCGCGATGACGCCGTGATCGGCGAGCAGCCGCACGGAGTCGAGGCCGCCGGGGAGTTCGGTGGCGAGGGTGACCATGCTGGCCCGGCCGCGCGCGGCGTCGATCAGCTTGCGGACCTCGGCGGGGTCGGGGTCGCGGAGCAGTTCCTCGGAGTGGGCGCCCTTGCGGCAGGGGGAGATGAACGGGCCCTCGAAGTGGATGCCGGCGATGTCGCCCTGCTCGGCGAGTTCGGAGAGGAGTCCGGCGCGCTGCGCGAGGAAGTCCATGTCGCCGGTGACGGTGGAGGCGACGAGGGTGGTGGTGCCGTGTCGGCGGTGGGTCTCGATGCCCTTGAGCACGTCGTCCACGGTGCCGGAGGTGAAGCTGGCGCCGCCTCCTCCGTGGTTGTGGATGTCCACGAAGCCGGGGACCACGTAGTGGCCGGTTACGTCGATGACCTGGGCGTTCTGTTGAGCGGTCGCGGTGATGCGGTCGCCCTCGATGACCACCTCGCCCTTCTCGATGACTCCTGTGGGAACGGCTACGTGGGCTCCCTTGAGGATCATCTGCGGGCCGGTGGGGGTCGATCGCGCAGTTCCCCGCGCCCCTGGGGGAGTTGCCATCAGGTCGTTACCTCCGTGCCGTCAGTAGTGTCGAGAAGATCCCAGGCCAGTAGCCCGGCGCCGAGACATCCCGCCGTGTCCCCCAGTGCCGCCGGGACGATCGACGGCAGCTTCTGGAACGTGACCCTCCGCCGGACGGCGTCCCGCAGTGGTGTGAACAAGGTTTCCCCCGCCTCCGCCAGGCCG
Organism: Streptomyces sp. NPDC003635; assembly: GCF_053587635.1. Lineage (NCBI taxonomy): Bacteria > Bacillati > Actinomycetota > Actinomycetes > Kitasatosporales > Streptomycetaceae > Streptomyces > Streptomyces sp. NPDC003635. The sequence continues at coordinate 140,940 of NZ_JBSFOK010000002.1, forward strand.
CCACCGATGATCAGGGTGCGGGGGTCCAGCAGGGTGAGGGCGGTGACCAGGCCGTCGGCCAGGGCGTCGACGGCGTCGGTCCAGACTCGTACGGCGTTCGGGTCGCCGGACGTGACGGCCTTCGCGCAGTCGGCCGCGTCGGCTTCGGGGTCGCCCGTGACCGCCGCCCAGGCCTCGCTGACCGCCGCCGCGGACGCGAACCGTTCCAGGCAGCCGCGCTGCCCGCAGGGGCAGGGGGTGCCGCCGGGGCGTACGACGACATGGCCGATCTCGCCCGCGAATCCGTGCGCCCCCGCCTCTACCCGGCCGTCCACCCCGATCGCGCCCGCGATGCCGGTGCCGAGCGCCACGAACAGGAACCGGTCCGCTCCCCGGCCCGCGCCGACCCGGCCCTCGGCCAGTCCGCCGGTGCGCACGTCGTGGCCGAGGGCGACCGGGATGCCCAGCTCGGCGCCGATCAGCTCGCGCAGGGGGACGTCCCGCCAGCCCAGGTTGGCCGCGTAGGCGGCGATGCCGGACGCCTCGTCGACGATGCCGGGGACGGCGACGCCGGCCGCGGCGGCCGGTTCGCCGAGGGTCCGCGCGCCGTGGGCCGCCAGTTCGGCGGCGAAGTCGAGGATGTTCGCGACGACCGCGTCGGGTCCGCGCTCGCGTCCGGTCGCCCTGCGGGCCTGGTGCAGCAGAGCGCCGTCCGCCCCGACAAGGGCGGCCTTCATCCCGGTGCCGCCCACGTCGAGGGCGATGACATGTCTCACGGGGGACAGTGTGGCCCGTCTACCCGGGAGAGGTCTAGTCCACTAAGGTGGTGTAGACCTTATGACGTTGTTTCGAAAGTTTTCGCTTCGGGTTGGGGACATAGGCAGTGCAGCGGCGTAGGACGGCAATGATCGCGGCGGTGTCCGCCCTCGGCATGACGGCGGCGCTCGGCGGCTGCGGCCTGACCGGGGGATCGGACGAGGTCACACTGCGACTCGTCGCGGCGGACTACGGCGACAGCGCGGCCAACAGCTCCAAGAAGTACTGGGACTCGCTGGTCGCCGCGTACGAGAAGGACCACCCCGACGTGAACGTCGAGGTCACCGTCCACTCCTGGACCGACGTCGACCGGGAGGTCAAGGAGCTGGTCGACGCCGGGAAGGCGCCCGACCTGGCGCAGATCGGGGCGTACGCGGACTACGCGAAGGCCGGGAAGCTGTACACCGCGAGCGAGCTGCTCTCGATCACCACCCAGGCCGACTTCCTCCCGCAGTTCGCCTCGGCGGGCGCGGTCAACGGCATCCAGTACGGGATGCCGTTCGCCTCCTCCACGCGGCTGCTGTTCTACAACAAGAGCCTCTTCGAGAAGGCCGGGATATCCGCCCCGCAGACCTGGCAGGAGCTGGCGGCGGACGCCGAGGCGCTGAAGGCGGACGGGGTGAAGTACCCGTACGCGCTGCCGCTCGGGCCGGAGGAGGCGCAGGCCGAGACCATGCAGTGGCTGCTCAGCGGCGGAGGCGGCTACACCGACGCCGACGCCGGGACCTACAACATCGACTCGGCGGAGAACATCGCCACGTTCGACTGGCTGAACGACGAGCTGGTCGGACAGGGTCTGACCGGTCCGGTCCCGCCCGCCACACTGAACCGCGCGGACGCCTTCGAGGCGTTCACGGACGGCGAGGTCGGCATGCTCAACGGGCACCCCTCGCTGATGAAGGCGGCCCAGGCCAAGGGTGTGGACTTCGGCATGGTGCCGATGCCCGGCGCCGACGGGCCGAGCGAGGTCTCCATGGGCGTCGCGGACTGGATGATGGCGTTCAAGCAGAACGGCCACGCGGAGGAGGTCGGCGACTTCCTCGACTTCGTCTACGAGGAGAAGAACGTGCTCGCCTTCTCCCGTGAGTACGACCTGCTGCCCGTGACGAACGCGGTCTCCGACGTCATGAGCACGGCGAAGCAGGACGCCGACCTCAAGCCGTTCCTCGAGGCGCTGCCCTCCTCCGAGCTGTACCCGGTGGGCCGGACGTCCTGGGCGGCGGTCAGCGCGGCGGTGAAGAAGAAGATCGGCAAGGCGGTCTCCTCCAGCGGCGACCCGGCGACCGTGCTGCGCGAGCTCCAGGCGACGGCGGCGGCCGAGGAGAGCGCGGAGTAGCCGCGCTGTCAGTGCCGGGAGCTACGGTGCGAGGTATGGAACGGGAGCCGCTGAACCCCAGGGAACAGGCCGTCCTCGCCCTGGAACGCCGCGGCTTCGCGGGCCCGGGCGCGAAGGAACGCGCGATACGCGAGGAACTCGGCCTGGCGCCGGTGCGCTACTACCAGTTGCTGAACGCCCTTCTGGACGACGAGCGGGCCCTGGCCCACGACCCGGTCACGGTGAACCGGCTGCGCCGGATACGGGAGGCCCGCAGGGCGGACCGGTAGGGTCCTGCTGACCTACGGGGGTGGGCCTGGATAGGGTCGCCGGTATGGGCAGCCACATGGACTCGACCCCTCTGCCGACCCCCGCCACCCCTGCCGGGCAGGCGGGGCTGGACGCCATCCTCCGTGAGCCGCGGCGCGCGGTGATCGCGCTCGACTTCGACGGGACGCTCGCACCGATCGTCGCGGACCCCGAGCAGGCCCGCGCCCACCCGGACGCGGTCCCCGCTCTGGCCGAACTCGCGCCGCAGCTCGCCGCCGTCGCGGTCGTCACCGGCCGCCCGGCCGGCGTCGCCGTGCGCTACGGCGGTTTCGCCGGCGTGCCCGGCCTGGAGCACCTCGTCGTCCTCGGCCACTACGGCGCCGAGCGCTGGGACGCCGTCACCGGCACCGTCAGCGCCCCCGCCCCCGACCCCGGTGTCGCCGCCGTCCGCGCCGAACTGCCCGGCGTCCTCGACGCCGTCGGCGCCTGGCACGGCACCTGGATCGAGGAGAAGGGCCGCGCGGTCGCCGTGCACACCCGCCGTGCCGCCGATCCGCAGGCCGCCTTCGAGGCGCTGCGCGAACCCCTCACCGAACTCGCCGCCCGGCACGGCCTGATCGTCGAACCGGGCCGGATGGTCCTGGAACTGCGCCCGCCCGGCATGGACAAGGGCGTCGCCCTGCTGGAGTACGTCCGCGAGATCGAGGCGTCCGCGGTCCTCTACGCCGGCGACGACCTCGGTGACCTCCCCGCCTTCGCCGCGGTCGACAAGCTCCGCACCGACGGCACCCCCGGCCTCCTGGTCTGCAGCGGCAGTGAGGAGGTCCCGGAGCTGGAGGAGCGGGCGGACCTGGTGGTCAAGGGCCCGGCGGGCGTGGTGGGTCTGCTCCGGAGCCTCGCGGCACGGCTGGACCGGAGCAGGACCTAGTGCCGCGTCAGGCAACGTTGCCCGTCAAGGAGCGGCGTCCGGTGCGTGCTCTCAGCGTGCCGGGTGCAAGCCCTCGTACTGGATGTACTTGGGCTTGTGCCCGGTGCGGCGAGAGTGCGTGCCGGGCGTCGCGACGGGGCGAACGTTGCCTGACGCGGCACTAGTCCGCCGTCAGGGCCCGCAACTGCTCCAGGAACCACTGGGCGGGCGGCAGCGCCGTCGCCGCCGCGGCGAGGCGCTTCGTCCGCTCGGCCCGTTCATGGGCCGGCATCGTGAGCGCCTCGTGCAGGGCGCTCGCGGTGCCCAGCACGTCGTAGGGGTTCACCACGATCGCGTCCTCGCGCAGCTCCTCGTACGCCCCCGCCTCCCGCGAGAGCACCAGCGCGCACCCCTCGTCGGAGACGACCGGCACCTCCTTGGCGACCAGGTTCATGCCGTCCCGGACGGGGTTGACCAGGGCCACGTCGGCGATCCGGTACGCGGCCAGGGAGCGCGCGAAGTCGTCCTTGACGTGCAGGACGACCGGCGTCCAACCCGGTGTGCCGTACGCGGAGTTGATCTCGTCCGCGAGCCGCTGGACCTCCGCCGTGTACTCCCGGTAGACCGCCAGGTCCTGCCGGGAGGGGTAGGCGAAGGCCACGTGCACGACCCGCTCGCGCCACTCGGGGTGCTCGTCGAGGAGCTGCCGGTAGGACAGCAGGCCGCGCACGATGTTCTTCGACAGCTCGGTCCGGTCCACCCGGACGATCGTCCTGCGCGGTTCCCCGTCGGGCCCCGCGCCGATCTCCGCCCGGAGCGCGGCCATCCGTTCCTCGACGTCGGCCTCGTGCGAGCGGGCGCGCAGGAACTCGGCGTCGGCCCCGAGGCCGTGCACGCCGATCCAGGTGGTCGAGAGCGGCGGCCGGCCGGTCGCCGTGTGCTCGATGGACTTCGGCTTGCCCGGCACCGGCGAGTAGGCGGTGATCCGCTCGCCGTCGATCTCGTTCGCGCAGGCCATGAAGGTGTGGGCCCACCGGTTGGTCAGGAAGCCCAGCCGGTCGGCGCCGAGCATCCCCCACACCAGCTGCGCACGGATGTCGTCCGGCAGCATCCGGAAGTACTCGGGCGGCGCCCACGGCGTGTGCGAGAAGTGGCCGATGCGCAGATCCGGGCGGAGCTCGCGGAGCATCCCCGGCACCAGGCACAGGTGGTAGTCCTGCACCAGCACCGCGGCGCCCTCCGCGGCCTCCTCGGCCAGCGCCTCGGCGAACGCGCGGTTGTACGTCTCGTACGACGCCCACTGCCGCCGGAACTCCGCGTCGAACACCGGTTCCAGCGGGGTCTGGTACAGCATGTGGTGGACGAACCAGAGCACCGAGTTGGCGATGCCGTTGTACGCGTCGGTGTGCACCTCGGGCGGGACGGCGAGCATCCGTACGCCGTCCTCGCCCACCCCGCGCGCGACCGCCTCGCGGTCGCCGTCGGACAGCGCGGAGCACACCCACAGGGCGCCGGCGTCCGGGCCGATGGCCGAGAGGCCCGACACGAGTCCGCCGCCCCCGCGTTTGGCGCGCAGCGAGCCGTCCGTCCGCACTTCGTAGGAGACCGGGCCGCGATTCGACGCGACCAGCACTTCAGCGGCACCGTACGTGGAAGCCATGTGCTCCAACCTAGCCCGTGCCGGAAACGCTCAAACGTACGAGCGGCGCGCCGGGGCGTGGGTTACGCCACCTTGCGCGAGGCGTACTCCGCGATCTCCACCATCGGCGGCCGTTCCTCGGTGTCCACCGAGTAGGTGCGCGGTTCGAAACCGTCCTCGCCGCGCTCGAACTGGGTGAGCGAGGGCCGGACCAGATGGCCCCGGGCCAGGCGGAGCTGGGCGGTGCGGTAGATCGCGGCGGACATCCGGCCGAGAGCCTGCCCGTTCTGATGCCGGTGCTTGCGCACCCCGACGTCCACCTGGGCCAGCGCGTCCAGGCCCACCAGGTGCAGCGCGTCGATCAGCATGCCGAGCTCCACGCCGTAGCCGACCGGGAAGGGGAGCTGTTCCAGCAGGGAGCGGCGGGCCGCGTACTCCCCGCCCAGCGGCTGCACGAACCCGGCCAGCTGCGGCCAGTGCATGTTCAGCAGCGGGCGGGCCATCAGCTCGGTGACCCGGCCGCCCTGGCCGGCCGCCTGCCCGAGCGGGCGGTCGTACATCGCCTTGACCAGCTGCACCCCGGGGTCGGTGAGCAGCGGGCCGACGATTCCCGAGACGAAGTCCGAGGAGAACTCCTTCAGGTCCGCGTCGACGAAGCAGACGATGTCGCCGCGCGTGACCAGCAGCGAGCGCCACAGCACCTCGCCCTTGCCGGGCACGGCGGGTATGCGCGGCAGGATCGCGTCGCGGTGCACGACCGTCGCCCCGGCCGCCGCGGCGACCTCGGCGGTGCGGTCGGTGGAGCCGGAGTCGACGACGACGATCTCGTCCACCAGCGGGACCTGCTGCATCAGGTCGTGCCGGATCACGGCGACGATGTCGCCGACCGTCTCCTCCTCGTTGAGCGCGGGCAGCACGACGGAGACCGACTGGCCCGATCCGCGCTTCGCGGCGAGGATCTGGTGCAGCGGCCGATCGCACACGGACCAGGAGCGGGCGCTCAGCCAGCGCTCGACTTCTTCCAGCACAGTCTGCGGCTCCTCACGTGTCTCGCGGTTCGGACGGCACTCTCCACTGTCCTGGCCTTCGGTTACAGTCTTGAGCAACGCTGATGACCATCGCATGTCGGGGGTCGTTTGCGTCTACAACTACATACCGCTCATCCAGAGGGGCAGAGGGATACGGCCCGATGAAGCCCCGGCAACCCTCCAGTCGGTTCTCGTAGCGATCACTGTTGATCGTCCTCGCGAGGCTCCCGGCTAGGGAAGGTGCCAAATCCGTCTCACGGCGAGATGCGTCGTGAGGAAGATGAGGAGAAAGGGCCTCGCCTCACATGGCTGTGCAGACTGTCGCAACCACCTCGAACACCGTCGACCTCGGTCCCGCCGCCGCCCTGAGCTGCCGCGAGTGCGGTCACCGGGTACCCCTCGGACCGGTCTTCGCGTGCGAGGAGTGTTTCGGCCCGCTGGAGATCGCCTACGACTTCTCGGACTACGACACCGAGGAGCTCCGCAAGCGCATCGAAGCGGGACCCGCGAACATCTGGCGCTACGCGCCGCTGCTGCCCGTCCCCGCGGACGTGGCCGACAAGCCCAACCTCAACCCCGGCTGGACCAAGCTCGTCAAGGCCGACAACCTGGCCCGCGAGCTCGGCGTGACCGGCGGGTTGTATGTGAAGGACGACTCCGGCAACCCGACGCACTCCTTCAAGGACCGGGTCGTCGCCCAGGCCCTCGAGGCCGCGCGCGCCTTCGGCTTCACGACTTTGAGCTGCTCCTCCACGGGCAACCTGGCCGGTGCCGTCGGCGCCGCCGCCGCCCGCGCCGGCTTCCGGTCCTGCGTGTTCATCCCGCACGACCTGGAGCAGGGCAAGGTCGTCATGGCCGCGGTCTACGGCGGTGAGCTCGTCGGGATCGAGGGCAACTACGACGACGTGAACCGTTTCTGCTCCGAGCTGATCGGCGACCCGGCCGGCGAGGGCTGGGGCTTCGTCAACGTCAACCTGCGGCCGTACTACGCGGAGGGGTCCAAGACCCTGGCGTACGAGATCTGCGAGCAGCTCGGTTGGCAGCTGCCGGACCAGCTGGTCGTCCCGATCGCCTCCGGCTCGCAGCTCACGAAGATCGACAAGGGTCTGCAGGAGCTGATCAAGCTCGGGCTCGTCGAGGACAAGCCGTACAAGATCTTCGGTGCGCAGGCGCTCGGCTGCTCGCCGGTGTCGACGGCCTTCAAGGAGGGCCACGACGTCGTCCGGCCGCAGAAGCCGAACACCATCGCCAAGTCGCTGGCCATCGGCAACCCGGCGGACGGGCCCTACGTCCTGGACATCGCGCGCCGCACCGGCGGTGCGGTGGAGGACGTGACCGACGAGCACGTCGTCGACGCGATCCGGCTGCTCGCCCAGACCGAGGGCATCTTCGCGGAGACGGCGGGCGGCGTGACGGTCGGCGTGACGAAGAAGCTGATCGAGAACGGCGTGCTGGACCCGTCGCTCACCACGGTCGTCCTCAACACCGGCGACGGCCTCAAGACCCTTGACGCGGTGGCCGGCACCGGTCTCACCGCCACCATCCGTCCGAACCTGGACTCCTTCCGAGAGGCTGGCCTCGCATGAGCGTGACCGTTCGCATCCCCACCATCCTGCGCACCTACACCGGCGGCCAGGCCGAGGTCGCCGCTGAGGGCGGGACTCTCTCCGAGGTCATCGCCGACCTGGAGAAGAACCACACCGGGATCGCCGCTCGGGTGCTGGACGACCAGGGCAAGCTGCGCCGTTTCGTGAATGTGTACGTCAATGACGACGACGTCCGCTTCGAGCAGGGCCTGGAGACGGCGACCCCCGACGGCGCCGGAGTTTCCATCATTCCGGCGGTCGCCGGCGGCTGATCGTTACCGTCGGTAAGGTGTGTCACCGAGAGTTCATCGAATTGCCCTCTCCGTAAGAGAAACGGAGGGGGCAATTCTGCATGGTTGAGCGCGGTACAGTTGGGGAACCCGCTTCTCTTCGCATGCCGGGAGCATATGAGTACCGCGTGCACATGCGACGAGAAGTAGCCAAAGTGTGCGGCCCTTTTACGACATGTGCTCCTTTTGTGGGGCCCGACTTGCCCCGAATTCGGGCGAATTCTCACTACATTCCGGACCCGATGCGTCCAGAATTCTCGTCCGATTGACCTGTTGCAGACGGCAGTTGGACAGATACATTCAGCCGCGGTCGACGCGTTCCGGCGCACGCCCCCAAACCGTGGGGGGTGAGGTCTGACCCGGATCCGCGAAGTGCGGATCTGTGCAAGGGCCAGTAATAGGGGAGTTAGGCATGGCTCAGGGCACCGTCAAGTGGTTCAACGCGGAGAAGGGGTACGGCTTCATCGCGGTCGACGGTGGTGCGGATGTTTTCGTCCACTACAGCGCGATCCAGATGGACGGGTACCGCACCCTGGAAGAAGGCCAGCGGGTCGAGTTCGAGATCTCGCAGGGCCAGAAGGGCCCGCAGGCCGACATGGTTCGCGTCACTGCCTGAACGCGCGACCAACGAACGGCAAGCGACGTCTTCTGCTGAAGGGCTCGCACCAAGGGGACCCAACCCCCGGGGTGCGAGCCCTTCCGCGTGCGCCCCCACGAGTGCCCGTTTCGCGAGCGCGCCTTGCACTCTCATGGGTCGAGTGCTAATCATTGGCGTTAGCACTCTGAAGGTGAGAGTGACAACGAAGGACCGGGTCGGTGAGGCCGCAGGCCGGGTGGGGCAAGGAACCACGAGGCAGGCAGGCCGTCCGTCGCGGGCGCGGGCGCGGTCCGAAGGAATCACCCCCAGTCCTGGAGGGACCACTTCACATGGCCAAGATCATCGCGTTCGACGAGGAGGCGCGGCGCGGCCTCGAGCGCGGCATGAACCAGCTCGCGGACGCCGTGAAGGTGACGCTCGGCCCCAAGGGCCGCAACGTCGTCCTCGAGAAGAAGTGGGGCGCCCCCACGATCACCAACGACGGTGTCTCCATCGCCAAGGAGATCGAGCTCGAGGACCCGTACGAGAAGATCGGCGCCGAGCTGGTCAAGGAAGTCGCCAAGAAGACGGACGACGTCGCCGGTGACGGTACGACCACCGCGACCGTTCTCGCCCAGGCGCTGGTCCGCGAGGGCCTGCGCAACGTCGCCGCCGGCGCCAACCCGATGGCCCTGAAGCGCGGTATCGAGAAGGCCGTCGAGGCCGTCTCCGCCGCCCTGCTGGAGCAGGCGAAGGACGTCGAGACCAAGGAGCAGATCGCCTCCACGGCCTCCATCTCCGCCGCCGACACCCAGATCGGCGAGCTCATCGCCGAGGCCATGGACAAGGTCGGCAAGGAAGGCGTCATCACCGTCGAGGAGTCCCAGACCTTCGGTCTGGAGCTGGAGCTCACCGAGGGTATGCGCTTCGACAAGGGCTACATCTCGGCGTACTTCGCCACCGACATGGAGCGTATGGAGGCGTCCCTGGACGACCCGTACATCCTGATCGCCAACTCCAAGATCGGCTCCGTCAAGGACCTGCTCCCGCTGCTGGAGAAGGTCATGCAGTCGGGCAAGCCGCTGCTGATCATCGCCGAGGACGTCGAGGGCGAGGCCCTGTCGACCCTGGTCGTCAACAAGATCCGCGGCACCTTCAAGTCCGTCGCCGTCAAGGCCCCGGGCTTCGGCGACCGCCGCAAGGCGATGCTGAACGACATCGCCATCCTCACCGGCGGCGAGGTCATCTCCGAGGAGGTCGGTCTCAAGCTCGAGAACACGACCCTCGACCTGCTGGGCAAGGCCCGCAAGGTCGTCATCACCAAGGACGAGACCACCATCGTCGACGGTGCCGGCTCCTCCGAGCAGGTCCAGGGCCGGGTCAACCAGATCCGCGCCGAGATCGAGAACAGCGACTCGGACTACGACCGCGAGAAGCTCCAGGAGCGCCTGGCCAAGCTCGCGGGCGGCGTCGCGGTCATCAAGGCCGGTGCCGCCACCGAGGTGGAGCTCAAGGAGCGCAAGCACCGCATCGAGGACGCCGTGCGCAACGCCAAGGCGGCCGTCGAGGAGGGCATCGTCGCCGGTGGTGGCGTGGCCCTGCTCCAGGCCTCCGCGGTCTTCGAGAAGCTGGAGCTCGACGGCGACGAGGCGACCGGTGCCAACGCCGTGAAGCTCGCGCTGGAGGCCCCGCTCAAGCAGATCGCCGTCAACGGTGGTCTCGAGGGTGGCGTCGTCGTGGAGAAGGTGCGCAACCTGGCCGTCGGCCACGGTCTGAACGCCGCCACGGGCGAGTACGTCGACATGATCGCCGAGGGCATCATCGACCCGGCGAAGGTGACGCGCTCCGCGCTGCAGAACGCCGCGTCGATCGCCGCGCTGTTCCTCACCACCGAGGCCGTCATCGCCGACAAGCCGGAGAAGGCCGCCGCGGCCGCTCCGGGCGGCATGCCGGGCGGTGACATGGACTTCTGATCCTCCCGAGGATCGCGAGTCCGTCGCAGTACCAGCCGAGGGCGGCACCCCCTGTTCCGCAGGGGGTGCCGCCCTCGGGCGTGTCCGGCGTCACAGGGGGGTTCCCGGAATGCGGGCGGGGCCGGGGTCGTTGACGCGCCGTAGATGTATGCGCATGCATTCTCCCCGATCCAAGGAGCCCCCACATGACCGTCGCCACCTCCGAGGCCGCCGCGCGCGCCGCCGAGATCCTGTCCCGCCCTGCCACCATCAACGGGCTGACCGTGCCCAACCGCATCGCCATGGCGCCGATGACCCGCATGTTCTCGCCGGGCGGCGTCCCCGGCGAGGACGTGGTCTCGTACTACGCCCGCCGGGCCGCCGCCGGTGTCGGTCTCATCGTCACCGAGGGCACGTACGTCGGACACGCCTCGGCCGGGCAGAGCGACCGCGTCCCGCGCTTCCACGGCGCGGAGCAGCTCGCGGGGTGGACGAAGGTCGCCGACGCGGTGCACGCGGCGGGCGGCACGATCGTGCCGCAGCTGTGGCACATCGGCATGGTGCGCCAGCAGGGTCAGCCGCCGTTCGCCGACGCCCCGCCGGTCGGCCCCTCCGGTCTGCGCATCGGTGCCGACGAGCCGACCGGCAAGGCCATGACCCGGCAGGACCTCGACGACGTCATCGGCGCGTTCGCGGAGGCGGCCGCCGCGGCCGAGCGGATCGGGTTCGACGGTGTCGAGCTCCACGGCGCGCACGGCTACCTGATCGACCAGTTCCTGTGGGAGGGCACCAACCGCCGCACCGACGCCTACGGAGGCGACCCGGTGGCCCGCGCGACGTTCGGCGCGGAGATCGTGGCCGCCGTACGCGCGGCCGTCTCCGCCGACTTCCCGGTGATCTTCCGCTACTCGCAGTGGAAGCAGGACGCCTACGACGTCCGCCTCGCCGACACCCCGGAGGAGCTGGACGCCATCCTCGCCCCGCTCGCGGCGGCCGGCGTCGACGCCTTCCACGCCTCCACGCGCCGCTACTGGCTCCCCGAGTTCGAGGGCTCGGACCTCAACCTCGCCGGCTGGACGAAGAAGCTGACCGGCAAGCCCACCATCACCGTCGGCTCCGTCGGCCTGAACGGCGACTTCATCAAGGCATTCCAGGGCGAGGGTGCCGATCTCGGCAGCCTCGACAACCTGCTGGACCGCCTGGAGCGCGAGGAGTTCGACCTGGTGGCCGTCGGCCGCGCGCTGCTCCAGGATCCGCACTGGGCGCAGAAGGTGCTGGCGGGCCGGGTGACGGAGCTGACCCCGTACGACCCGGCGTCGCTCCAGACCCTCAGCTGAGCTGCCTGAGACCGTGCACCGGGTCGCCGCGAACGAGGCGGTCCTGTCCTCCGCGAGGGACTCGGTATCGACGCCCGCGACCTGCGTGAGCTGAAGTCGGAGCTGCTGGTCGGCTGGCTAGGCCGCGCCGGGGCGCGCTCGGTCGGCGGGTAGGCCGAAGAGGTAGGTCGTGGCGAAGCCGACCACGTACCCCGTCAGCAGCCCGCCCGCGTAGATCCCCGCCGTCCACCACAGGCCGCCGTTCCCCGCGAGCAGGGGGAACAGGGCCCAGCCCGACGGCCCGATCGCCGTCGAGCCCACCGAATCCCCGAGCATCGCGAAGCCGCCCACGAAGGCGCCGCCGGCCGCCCCGCCCACGCACGCCGTGAGGAAGGGGCGGCCCAGGCGCAGGGACACGCCGTAGATCAGCGGCTCGCCGACGCCGAGCAGGCCCGCGGGGAGCGCCGACCTGATCGTGGTCCGCATGGAGGTGTCGTGGCGCAGGCGGACGTACACCGCCAGTGCCGCGCCCACCTGGCCCGCGCCCGCCATCGCCAGGATGGGCAGCAGGACCGTGTGGCCCTGTTGCTCGATCAGCGTGGTGTGGATGGGGATCAGGGCCTGGTGCAGGCCCAGCATCACCAGCGGGAGGAACAGGCCGCCCAGCACCAGGCCCGCCAGCGCGCCCGTCGTCGACAGGAGCCAGTTCGCCGCCGTGCCGATGGCCGTGGAGATCTCGCCGGCCACGTACATGAGTCCGTAGAGCGTGGTCAGGCCCGCCAGCAGCACCGTCAGCGTCGGGGTCAGCAGTACGTCCAGGGTGCCCGGCAGCCTGCTGCGGCACGCCTTCTCCACGTACGTCCCCAGCAGCGCCGCCGCCAGGGCGCCCAGCACGCCTCCCTGGCCGGGGGCGAGGGTCATGCCGAACGCGGTCACCTTCGCCACCCCGGGGTACACCACGACCGCCGCCACCGCCCCGCCCAGCACCGGGGTCCCCCCGAACTCCTTCGCGGTGTTGTAGCCGACGAACACCGCGATCAGGGACATGAAGGCGCCGGCCAGGACCGACAGGGCCGGCGTGACGGTCGGCAGCAGGCCCAGGTTCAGCAGCAGACCGTTCAGGCCCGCCAGGATTCCGCAGCCGATCAGCGCGGGGATGAGCGGCACGAAGACGTTCGCCACCCGCCGCAGCGCCAGCTTCACCGGGGTCGCGTTCCGCTCCTGCCGGGCCCCCTTGCGCCGGAGCGCCTCGAACTCCGCCGCCACCCGCGCCACCACCCCGGGCCCCAGCACGATCTGGTAGGTGTCGTCCTCCACCACCCCGAGGACCCCGGGCACCGCCCGCAGCGCCTCCTCGTCGACCAGGGAGCGGTCGGCCAGGCCCAGACGCAGGCGGGTCATGCAGTGGGCGACGGACATGACGTTCGCGGGGCCGCCCACCAGGGGGAGGATCGCGGCAGCGGTGGTGTCGTACGAGGTGGTCACCACCCGAGACTGGGGTTCAGCCGCCCGCCGCCGCCAGCGCGGCGCGCAGATGGCCGCCGGACTCCTCCAGAAGGCGGGCGGCCGTCCTGCCGTCGACCTCCGCCAGCAGGACCAGGATGGCGTTCTTCACTTCTCCGTCCGTGGCCGCCAGCGCGCGCTCGATCTCCTCCTCGCCCGCGCCCGTCGCCAGTGCGACGATCCGGCGCGAGCGGGCGCGCAGCTTGTCGTTGGAGGCCCGCACGTCGACCATCAGGTTCCCGTACGTCTTGCCCAGCCGGATCATCGTGATCGTCGAGATCATGTTGAGCACGAGCTTCTGTGCCGTGCCGGACTTCAGGCGGGTGGAGCCGGTGAGCAGCTCCGGGCCCACGACGATCTCGACGCCGTGGTCGGCGGCGGCGGCGAGGGCGCTGTCCGCGTTGCAGGACAGGCCCACCGTCAGGGCGCCGAGCGCCCGGGCGTGTTCGACCGCGCCGATCGCGTAGGGGGTACGCCCGGAGGCCGAGACCCCGACCACCGTGTCCAGTGACGTGAGCGCGAGGGCGTCCAGGTCGGCGCGGGCCAGCTCCTTGGAGTCCTCGGCGCCCTCCACCGAGGTCACCATGGCCTGGGGGCCGCCCGCGATCAGACCGACGACCTGGGTCGGGTCGGTGTTGAAGGTGGGCGGGCACTCGGAGGCGTCGAGGACCCCCAGGCGGCCCGCCGTGCCCGCGCCCGCGTAGACCAGCCGTCCGCCGCGCGCCATCCGGTCCGCCACCGCGTCGATGGCGGCGGCGATCTGGGGGAGCCGCTCGGCCACCGCGGCGGGCACGGAGGTGTCCTCGCCGTTCATCAGGCGGGCGATGTCGAGGGTGGGCAGCCGGTCGATGTCGGCGAGGTCGGGGCGGAAGGCCTCGGTGGTGAGGGCCTCCAACTCGGCGCGCAGCTCACGGGGGTTGGACGGAGAGGTCATGGGCTCTTTCCACGTACGGGAACGGGTGAGGTCGACCGACGGCCGCGCGGCCCGTCCTAGCGCCGGTGCCGGTGGGCCAGCGCCTCGTAGGAGGCCGCGAGGGCGGGCGCCGCGGTCTCGTACGTCCGCTGCGCGACCCCCACGAACAGGCAGTCGACGACCAGCAGTTGACTGGTCCGGGAGGACATGGCGGCGGGGCGCAGTTCGCTCTCGCGGGCCGTGGAGGTCGTCAGTACGTGGTCGGCGTACTGGGCCACCGGGCCGTCGGGGCGTCCGGTGATCGCCACGGTCGTGGCGCCGTGCTCGAAGGCCACCCGCAGCGGCTCGATCACGTCCCCGGTCGAACCGGAGTGGGTGATCGCGATCGCCACGTCACCGCCGCGCAGCTGGACCGCGTTGGTCACGGCGAGGTGCGGGTCACTGTGCGCGTGGGCTATCAGTCCTATGCGCAGCAGCTTCTGGCTGAGGTCCTGCGCGACGAGGCCGCTCGCCCCCACGCCGTAGACGTCGATCCGCCGGGCCGAGGCCGCCGCCGTGACCGCCGCGCCGAGCTGGACGGTGTCGAGTCCGGCGGCGGTGTCGGCGAGGGTCTGCTGCTCGTCGTAGGCGAGTTTGGCGACGACGTCGGCGATCGGGTCGTCGACCGCGATGTCCGTGGTGATCGAGGGCGCCTGCCCGGACTGCTGCTGGGCGGCGAGTCCGGCGAGGGCGAGGCGCAGGTCGCGGTAGCCGGGGTAGCCCAGCAGCCGGGCCGTGCGGACGACCGTGGCCTCGCTCGTACCCGTGAGTTCCGCGAGGCCGGTGACGGTGAGGGCGGCGCAGCCGGCGGGGTCGCTCGCGACGGCCTCGGCGACCCGCTGCATGGAGCGCGTCATCGACGGGGCGAGGGTGCGCACTTTCGCGGCCAGAGCACCGCCGAAAATTTCCTTCACTTCCTGGGGCACATGTGAAAGATATTTTCGGCTCCGGGCCGAGGTCAAGAGCGCGCACAATGGCAGCATGGAGTCGATCGGTCCGCTTGAACAGGCCCTGCACGCCGCCCGTGCGCTCGTGCTCGCCGATCTGGTCGCGGACCAGGTCGCCGAGGCGGACGTGGTCTCGCTGGTCGAGGACTCCGTCACACAGCGCCGCTGGTGGGTGGAGCAGTGGCCGGCCGGCGCCGAGTTCGTCGCCGGACTGGTCGCGCAGGACGTCCAGGACGCCCTGCTGGAGCGGTACGGACGCTGGCCGCTGTGCCCGGTGTGCGGGGCGGGCGATCCGCACGCGCTGGACGTGGAACCGGAACTCGGGCCCGATCCGCACTGGGTGTGCCACAAGGCGGGAGTGAGGGTGGCCTCGGTCGGCTCACTGGGGTCGTCCTCCGGCGGGCCGTCGGCGTCGTGACGGTCTACATCGACCCGCCGACCTGGCCCGGTCACGGCCGGATGTGGTCCCACATGGTCAGCGATGTCTCCTACGCCGAGCTGCACGCCTTCGCGGAGCGGCTCGGCGTGCCCCGGCGCGCCTTCGAACGGGACCACTACGACATACCGTCGCACCGGTACGCGGACGTGGTGGCCGCGGGGGCCGTCGAGGTCAGCAGCCGGGAGGTCGTGCGACTGCTGAACGGCTCGGGCCTGCGCAGGCCGAAGGGCCGGGCCTAAGCGGTACGGATGTACACCTGGAGCGGGCCGTTGGCTTCCCTGCGCTCGCCCATCGCCCGCTCCTCCTCCAGCGTGGCCCTGGTGAACCCGGCCCGCCTCACCACCCCCTGCGACGGCAGGTTGGCCTCGTCTACCGTCGCCAGCAGCGTGTGTACGTCGTCCCTGGCCAGCGCCCATTCCGACAGGGCCCGGAGCGCTTCCGTGGCGTAGCCGTTGCCGCGGGCCGACTCCACGAGGTCGTAGCCGATCTCGACGCGGCCCTCCTCGTCCGGGGCGCCGTGGAAGCCGAGGGCGCCGACGGCGCGGTCGTCCTCGTGCCGGACGAGGACGAAGACGCTGAAGTCCGGCCGGTGCACGCCCGCTTCGTACGCCTTGAGCAGCATCCCGGAGGCCTCGCGGGTGCCCTCGAACGGACCGCCCCCGACCCAGGTGTAACCTCCGTCGCCACCGACGGCTAGGTCGGCGGCGACCGCCGGGGTCACGCTCTCCAGGGTGAGCCGCTCGGCGGGGACGACGAGGTTGTTGACCCAGTGCCAGTCGGTGACGGGCGGGCGGCCCGGCAGCTCACCGCGGCCGGTTGCCCACAGCAGGGTGCTCCACGGGGTGGGCCCCGGCTGGACGTGCGGCAGAAGCCGGGTCAGCGCGAACTCGGCCAGTTCGGCGGGCGGTTCGTAGGCCAGACCCAGGCCCTCGGCCATGTCGTACGTGTGCAGCAGCACCTCGCCGACGCCCAGGGCGGCGAAACCCTCGGGGTTGGCGGTGCCGTAGGGGCAGGGGTGGGGGGCGCGCAGCCGACGGGGGGTGGTGTTGACCGTGGCGGTGAGCAACGCGCCGGTCATCTCGATGACTTGGAGCAGCCCTTCGTTGCCCGCGCTCTCGTCGGGGGCGATCTCGAGGGGGACGTGCCGGGTGCGGCCCCGGGCCGCCAGGCGGCCGGCGTAGACGATGAGGTCGTAGGCGATGTGGACGGCCGCCTCGCGGCACGTCCAGGTCGAGCGCGCGGCCTTGACCGCGTCCCAGTCCTGCCCGGCCGCCGTCCGCAGCAGGGCCACCGAGCCCGCCACCGCTTCCTGTACGCGTTGTCCGCCCCTGTGTCCCATGGGGGCAGGCTATGCGGACGGGCCGGAGGGGAGCGACAGCATTTCCAGTTCGGCGGCGAGGTTGTAGCGCGCGGTGGCCTCCCACTTCTCCTGCCCGTACGGCGTCCTGAACAGCCGCGGCAGATCGAGGAGCTGGCGCAGGATCGCGGACCTGCCCGCGCGGAAGGCGTCCCCCGGCACGAAGTGGTACTCCTCGCGGACGGCGGCCGTGTAGGCGGCGTACGCGGTGGGCGGCGCCGCCAGGATCGCGAGGTCGGCGTCGCACAGGACCTGCCCGTCGCGGTCGTCGTCGGCGGGGTCGTGCGTGACGGTGAGACGGACCAGGCGGGCGACCTGCTCGGCCTTCGGTTCCGGGACCCCGGCTTCGGACAGGGCGCGTTCGGCGAGCCGCGCGGACCGCTCCTCGTTCTCGGAGCGGTCCGGGTGGTAGACGGCGTCATGGAACCAGGCGGCCAGCCGCACCACGTCCGGGTCGGCGGCGTACTCCTGCAGGACGTCGACCTGATCGAGGACCGCCGTCAGATGCTCGACGGTGTGGTACCGCCGCTGCGGCTCCTGCCAGCGGGCGAGCAGGTTCTCGGCGTACACCGCCGCCGCGGGCCCGCCGCCGGGGCCGCGGGCCGCGTCGAGGGCTTGGGCGAAACGGGAGCGCAGAGCGTCGAGATCGGCCATGCGCCCATTCTCCAGCTCACGCCCCGCCCTCCGCACCGGGAATCGCCCGGGCCCGCAGCGCCCGGAACACCGCCTCCAGCGCGTCGATCTCGTCGTCCGTGAAGTGGTCGTCGATGATCCCGCGGCTGCTGAAGAGGCTGTTCTCGTACAGCTCGCGGATCCCGATGAGCCCGTTCGCCGCCACGTACCGGACCATCAGACCGACCAGGTCGACCTGCACCGCGGTCAGGTCGTGGGCGCCGAGGAAGCCGGCGAAGGCCTCCTGGGCGGCGCTGCGGTCCAGGCCGCCGATCCGGCGCAGGAAGACCCCGAGACCGCCGTCGGCCGCCCGCCGCTGCTCCAGGTCCTCCGCGGAGGCGATCCCCTCGGCGAGGAAGACCTTCTCCAGGGCGGCCAGGTCCTCGGCCGTGACCTGCTCGTTCCGCCACAGCCTGCGCACCGGCTCCTGCTCGCGCCGTCCCTGGAGGTAGGCGCGCGCCTTCTGCTTGAACCGCTCCTCGTCCGTCCCGACGGGCAGGCCCCTGAGCTCGATCTCCGACAGGTCGCCGTGGTCCTCCGCTATGTCCGTGAAGACGATCCTCCGGCCGGCCGGAGTGTCGATCAGGTGCGCGAGTCCACGCAGCCGCCGCCGGACGTGCTCCAGCATCGGGACCGTCACGTCCTGCCACCACGCCTCGTCGGCGACGGCCTCCAGCAGCTCCGCCCGGTCCCGGACGACCGGGATGTTCCGCTTGCCGAGGAGGGCCTCGGCCAGCTCCTGGAGCCGGGCGCGCAGCCGGCCGTAGTCGGGGCCGCCCTCCAGCGCCGCCAACTGGAGCCGGTAGGCGAGCAGGTCGAAGCGCTTGGCCTCCTCGCCCCGGTCCTCGCCCTCGGGCCAGAAGTCGGAGGGCAGGCCGAGGACGTCCTCGGCCAGGGCGTGGGCCGCGTCGTCGTCGATGCGGTGCCAGGCGGCGAAGTCCCCGCCGAACTCCTCGACCCGGCGGCGGTGCGGCCGTACGAGGAAGTTGTCCAGGTTCATGCCCCGCACGGTCCGGTGCAGCCGGTGGGCCGCCGCCCAGCGCAGCGCCGCCTCGGTGTCGACGGCGTCCGGGCCGCGGTCCTGCGCCGGGTCGGGAGTGTGCCGGCGGTCCAGCGCGCGCACGAGGTCGAGCTGGCGCCGGAGGAGCTTCTCGGTCAGCGTGGGCGCCCGACGGGCCTGGGCGCGGTCCAGCTCCTGGTTGAAGAACTCGGCGTTGCCGCACAGGTCGAAGACGTGGAAACCGTCCTTGTCCCGGCCGGGACCGTAGACGTCCGGGCACAGCCGGGTGCCGCGGCCGATCATCTGCCAGAACTTGGTGCGCGAGTACACCGGCTTGAACAGGACGAGGTTCAGCACCTCGGGCACGTCGATGCCGGTGTCCAGCATGTCGACGGAGATCGCGATGTCCGGTGCCTTGGCCGGGTCGGAGAAGTCGTCGATGAGCTGCTGGGGGTTCTTCTCCAGGTAGGTGATGACCCGGGCGTCGCGCCCGGCGGCCCGCGGGTAGTGGAGGTTGAAGCGCTCCTCGATGAACAGCGCGTGCTGGTTGTTCTTGGCGAAGACGATCGTCTTGCCGAGCCGGTCCCCGCCCTCGACGCGCAGTCCGTGCCGCATCAGCACCTCCAGCGCCTTGTCGACGGTGGGGGCGTTGAACAGGAAGCGGTTGACCTCGTCGGCGGACACCTCGTCCGGGACCTGCCCGTCCTCGGTCCACTCCAGGTTGTCCCAGGCCTCCTGCTGCTCCGCGGTGAGATCGGCGTAGCGGAAGCCGCGGCGCAGCGAGTCGAAGGGCACGTCCACGACGTTCGGCTTCACCAGGAAGCCGTCCGTGGCCGCCTGGTCGAGGCTGTAGGAGTCGGTGGGGACGCCGTCGATCAGCTGGAACAGCTGGTACGTGTTGTGGTCGACGTCGTCCTTGGGAGTCGCCGTCAGGCCCAGCAGGAGGCTGTCGAAGTACTCGAAGAGCTCGCCGTACCTGTCGTAGACCGAGCGGTGCGCCTCGTCGATGACGACCAGGTCGAAGAAGCCCGGACCGAAGCGGCGGCGGCCGTCCTCGGTGAGCTCGTCGACGGCGTTCATCATCGTCGGGTACGTCGAGACGTAGACGTGCGCGTCGGTCTTCTTCTCGGTGAGGAGATTGACCGTCACGCTGTTCGGCAGATGCTCCTTGAACGCGCGTACGGCCTGGTTGACCAGCGCCTGGCGGTCGGCGAGGAAGAGGACGCGGCGCGCCCAGCCCGCCCGCTGGAGTAGTTCGACGAGGGCCACGGTGGTACGGGTCTTGCCCGTGCCGGTCGCCATGACCAGCAGGGCCCGCCGCCGGCGCTCCCGCTCGAAGCTCTCGCCGACGCGCTGGATGGCGGCGCGCTGGTAGTCGCGGCCCGCGATGCCGTCGTTGACGTTGGAGGACTTCAGGGCGAGCCGGCCGGCCCGCTGGCGGATCAGCCAGTGCAGCTCGTCCTTGGTGCGGAAACCCCGCACCCGGCGCGGGGGATAGCCGTTGCCCTCGTCCCACAGATAGGTCTCGTAGCCGTTGGTGCAGAAGATCACCGGCCGCAGGCCGTACGCGGCCTCCAGGGCGTCGGCGTAGAGCTGGGCCTGTTGCCGTCCCGCGCGGGCGTCGACGCGGGTGCGCTTGGCCTCGACGACGGCGAGGGGCCGGTCGTCGTCTCCCCACAGGACGTAGTCCACGTACCCCTTGCCGGACGTGCCGAGGACGCCGGGCTCGCCCTCGACCGGGAACTCCCGGTCGCGCTCCTCGGCGAGATCCCAGCCCGCCTCCTTCAGCAGCAGGTCGATGAACAGGTCCCGGGTCGCGGCCTCGTCGTAGTCGTGCGCGTCGGGCCGGGCCTCGTTCGCCTTGCGCAACTCGGTCACCCGAGCCCGCAGTCGGGCCACCTCCGAGGTCAGCCGCGCGCCCTTGGCCCGCTCCTCGGCCAGCTCCTGGGCCTGGGCGTCCCAGCGCGCCTGGTCCTCCTCGGCCTGCTTCTTCAGCTCGGCCTGGCGGCGCAGCCGGACCTCGGCGGGCACCGGGCGCGGGATGCGCGCGCTGTCGAACGCCAGGCCCGCGGCCGGAGCCGCCCGCGGGGTGGGGGCGTAGGTACGGGCGAACCAGTAGAGGACGTGGAACAGTTCGGCGACGGTCCGCACCGCGTCCCTCGCCCGCATCGGCGCCGGGCGGTGCACCGCGTGGTTGCCCTGGCGCCGGACGAGGTCCATCTTCGCGCTGAGGGTGGGGGTGACCAGATTCCGCAGGCTCGGCTCGTTGAGCAGCGCGCTCAGGTCGTTGCGGTACGGCGCACGCAGCGCCGCGTCGTGGTCGTACATCCAGTGCACGGCGAGCTCGAGCACCCGGCGGGCGTAGAAGCAGGAGGTACGCGGGTCGGCGTGGGCGAGGCGCTCGGCACGGCGCGCCTCGTCGTAGAGGGCGGGCCACTCCTCGCGCAGGAAGCCGAAGTTGCTCGGCGGCTGCCCGAGGTCGCGGGCGGCGGCCCTGCTCGTGGCCTCTTCCGCGCCCCGGTCGTCCCCGGCGCCGGAGGCTTGCCCCGCGCCCTTCTCCTCCCGGCTGTTTCCGTCGTCGACCATGGCGGAGCCGTCCCCCCTGTGTGTGACTGGACCGAGCGGTGTGACTAAGCGGCGTCGTGCTCCCAGAGGCGGCCCGTGAAGGCGCGCTGCCGCAGTGAGAGGAAGAGCTCGTCGAGATCGGCGAGGTGGGCTTCCTGTTCGGCCTTCAGAGCCCGGACCGCCGAGACGCGGCGGGCGAACTCCCGCTGCCGCTCCGGGTCCGGGAGGAGCACCTTGATGTTGGCCAGGCCCTGCGCGTCCAGCCGGGTCGTGCCGTGGGCGGCCTGCGAGACCTGCTTCAGCGCATGGCCGCGCTGGGCCCGCAGACAGTGCGCGAGGAACTGGGCGTCCAACTCGGTCTTCGGCAGCAGGGCCTTGAGGTCCTGGTTGATGGTGGCCGGGACCCGCAGCACGCACACCGGGAAGCTGTGCGCCAGGATCATTCCGCGCACGACGATGGCCACGGTGTCGGCCGGCAGCAGCTTCAGCGTGGTCGTCCTCGGCACCTCGGCGCTGATCGTGTCGGCGGAGCGGAAGAGGTCCGGCTGCTTCAGGTCCTTGGCGCTGAACCAGGGGACGTCGCCCCGCCAGTTCGCCGGGTTCGCCTTCGACGGGGTGCCGCCGCTGTAGGTGGCGCAGGCCTCGGTGAGGGGGACCTGGTCCAGGCCCAGCGGATTGACCACCGGGTCGCCGAACATGTCGAGGAAGATTGACTCGGTGAGATCGTCGAGGAGTTCGACGGCCCGGCGGCGCTTGACGCGCAGGGCGTCGACCTGGTCCAGGGCGGCGGCGATGCGCCGCTGCTGCGCCAGCGGCGGCTTGACCACCGTGACGTCCTTCAGGAACTTGAAGTGCCGGGAGTACCCGGCGTTCGGGATCCGGACCGAAGTCAGATACCAGTACAGGTACTTCGGATCGAATCCCGGCCGCGGCGACAGCACCTTGACGCCGTCGGCGCCCATGGCGAACGGGAAGTCCACGAACTTGAGGGTGCGGGTGTGGTCCCCGAAGACGATGACCGGCGCCGCGCTCCTGTGCGCGAGCGCGGTGTCGTCGACGTAGCCCGCGATCAGTCCCTGCCCCTGATCGACGACCGCCAGCCGCCCGGCAGGCGCGTACTGCGACTTCGGGACCTTGGTGTTCCCCGACGAGACGTCCGCCACGGCTTCCGGAAAGGAAACGCTCTCCCAGGTCACTGGCCCAGCATCTCCCTCAGCTTCGCCGTCCCCGCCTCGATCTCCTTGTCCAGCCGCTCCAGCTCGTCCAGGATCTCCAGCGGCGGCCGGGTGACCAGTTCCTCGTGGACGACCTGCTTGTAGCGGTTCAGGGAGAGGTCGTAGTCCTGCGCGGCGATCTCGGACCTCGGGACGCAGAAGCTCTGTTCCGTGCGGGCGCGGGCGCGCTCGTCGGTGGTGCGGCGCTTCCAGCGGGCCAGGACGTCCGGGAGGTTGTTCCTCGCGTGCTCCTCGGCCGTCAGCTCGGTGGCGCGCACGCCCAGGCGGTCCTCGGGCAGCTGCGGGGTCCGCTTGTCGTCGAGGCTGAAGCCGTCCGCCCGGACGTCGTAGAACCAGACCTCGTCGGTGCCGCCGGAGTCCGTCCTCGTGAAGAAGAGGATGGCGGTGGAGACTCCGGCGTACGGCTTGAACACCCCGGAGGGGAGTTTGACCACGGCGTCGAGCTTCTGGTCCTCCACCAGGATCCGGCGCATCTCCTTGTGCGCCTTGGAGGGGCCGAACAGCACACCGTCCGGGACGATCACCGCGGCCCGGCCGCCCGGCTTGAGCAGCTTGAGGAAGAGCGCCAGGAACAGCAGCTCGGTCTTCTTCGTCCTGACGACCTTCAGCAGCTCGTCGGAGGTCGTCTCGAAGTCGAGGCTGCCGGCGAACGGGGGATTGGCGAGGATCAGCGAATAGCGGTCGGTCTCCTCGCCGGCGCTCTGCGACAGCGAGTCGCGGTAGCGGATGTCCGGGCTCGCGACATCGTGCTGGAGCATGTTCATCGAGCCGATGCGGAGCATGGTCGAGTCGAAGTCGAAGCCGTGGAACATGCTGCTGTTGAAGTGCTGCTGGTGGTCGGCCTCGACCAGGTCGTCCCGGTGCACCCGCTGGACGTACTCGGAGGCGCCGACCAGGAAGCCGGCCGTGCCGCAGGCGGGGTCGCAGATCTCGTCGCGCGGGTTCGGCTCGGTCATCTCGACCATCAGCTGGATGATGTGCCGAGGCGTGCGGAACTGGCCGTTCTGCCCCGCCGTCGCGATCTTGCCGAGCATGTACTCGTACAGGTCGCCCTTGGTGTCCTTGTCGTGCATCGGGATGCCCTCCAGGAGGAGGACGACCTTGGACAGCAGGTTGGGCGTGGGGATCGTGAAGCGGGCGTCCTTCATGTGGTGCGAGTACGTGGAGTGCTCGCCGCCGAGTGCGCGCAGGTAGGGGAAGACCTCGTCCGCGACCGTGGCGAACATCTTCGCCGGCTCGGCGTTCTTGAAGTTCTGCCAGCGCAGGTCCTGCTGCTTCGGGCCGAAGAACGGGCTGGTGTCCTCGAAGCCGCGGCGGGCCATCCGGTCCTTGACGGTCTGGAGCTCGTCGAGGCGGCGGACGAAGAGCAGATAGGTGATCTGCTCCATGACCTCCAGCGGGTTGGAGATCCCACCCGACCAGAACGCGTCCCAGACGCGGTCCACCTTGCTCTTCAGCTCACCCGTAATCACACGAAGGATCCTACGGCCCACCACTGACAGCCAGGCCCGGTGCGACCGGGAGGGGGAGCCGAACATCTTCGGGCGAGCGCGTGGGGTGATCGGTGGGTGTGGCAGGCGTAGTCTTGGAGCAGAATTGGACTAGACCTATAGCACCTGTAGCCGACGAATGGGGCCCCATGAGTGAGCGTGCAGTCCTGGAGGTGATCGCCCTCGACGCCGAGGACGCGGTGGCCGCCCAGGCCGGAGGCGCGGACCGTCTCGAACTGGTCACCGAGATCGCGGCCGACGGGCTGACTCCGTCGGCCGCGACCGTGGCGCGGATCCGGGCCGCCGTCGACATTCCGGTGCGGGTGATGGTGCGTCTGGCGGACGGGTTCGCGGCGGGGGACGTCGACCGGCTGGTGGGCGTGGCCGAGGAGATGCGCGGTGTCGGGGCCTCGGAGTTCGTGCTCGGGTTCCTCGACGCGCACGGGGGTGTCGACCTGGACGCGGTGGAGCGGGTGGCCGGGGCGCTGGACGGCTGCCGGTGGACGTTCCACCGGGCGATCGACCGGGCGGCGGACCGGGACGCTCTGCGCAAGGCGCTGGACGGCGTGCCCGGCCTGGACACCTACCTGACGGCAGGCTCGGCGGCGGGCGTGGACGAGGGTCTCCCGACCCTGCTCGCGGAGGCGGCACGGTCGGGAGAGCCGGGCTACGAACAGCGGCTGCTGGTGGGCGGAGGCCTACGCCTGGAACACGTTCCGTACCTCCTCTCCGCGGGCATCGACGCCTTCCACATCGGCGGAGCGGCGAGGCCGTCCGGCTGGCGGGCCCCGGTCTCCCGGCCGGCGGTGGCGGAGTGGCGACGGGCACTGGACGGCGAGTGACCCCGAGGCCACGGCGAGAGTCGCTCAGCGTCCGGTCCTGCGGTGGGGGTGGGGGTCGTTCTGCGTCTGGTCCTGCGGTGGGGGTGGGGGTCGTTCTGCGTCTGGTCCTGCGGTGGGGGTGGGGGTCG